>JAJYRW010000250.1 GCA_021793895.1 Actinomycetes bacterium | reverse complement strand
AGCCGCTGAGCCGGAAGAACTTCCAGCGCGGCTCTGGATATTGCGACGGATCGACCCAAACGACAGGCGCATCCGACGTAACGAAGTCTTGCGCTGCGCTCTTTACAATGCATTTATGCATGTAACGGAATACATCGAACGAGAACGTCATCATGTCGGAAACCGCAACCAGAGCGATGTTCTTTGGCGATGGCACATCCATATCGAACAAATCGCGGCGAACCATCTCATTGGTTGCCGCTTCTATCTCGTTCTCGCTCATTTCAGGACGATGCTGCTGATAGAGCAACTTCGCGTGTTCCCGGACTTCTGTCATCGGCTGTACGAGTGACATGCGGTTCACGCGAGCATCCTGGACCGCGGCCAATAGCGCGAGCATCCCAAGTTGATCGGAAGTCAGCGGCAAGCCGGAACGGACGGCCTTCATCGTTGGCTTGTAGTGATTTTCGAACTTACTTAGCATTTCTTCGAACGAATAGTCGGGCCCAGTGGGTGTTTCCCAAGTGTAGTAGTCGATCTCCGATGCAAGTTTCTTCATGTTCGCTTCGATCGTCGGTTTTTCGACTTGGCGAACGAGGTCGGCCAGTTCCGGCCGCCTGGACACGTCGTAAACGATGATGCCGCTGCCGGAATCGAACCCTTTCAGGTAGACCTGAGGGACGGTATGGTGATTCAGCGGTTGCGATTGCGCCATGTTTTAATTCCCGGCCGACGAGAGGCCTAGCATCCGTATATACTCACCATAAACCCGCCGAGCGCCACCTGCGTGGCACGATCAGGGTGCCCGCCGTCTTTTTTTTTCCGGCCCTCCCAGATGCATCGGCGGTCATTTTGGACCAGGTGTTGGAAGTTGTCGGGCCACTGGCCCACCGTCGGCGCCGTCGTTGGACCAAAACCACTTTGTTGGGCCTGCCCCCTTTCCCACGACGCGGGCGTTGGGCCAGGCTTTGCCAGGCGACGAACAGGTCTCGGCTACTGTTTTATGGCAGAATTGCAGTACGGGTGAACCATCTGCGTATTTTCTGCGCTCCCGTCGCCGCCGTCGCGCTTCGCCCTAACATGGTCATAGGACACAGATTTCCTGGGGTACAAATAGCCATTGCAAACGGGGCACCTCAATGCTTGTGCTAGAGACGTCCGTAGATAGACCGCCGACTTCGTATTTTTCGAAATCGCCGAATTTGTCGACAGGTTTTCGACATCGAGGATTCTGCCCTTTAGGCCAATTGCCGCAAACAATTCCTCGATTGAAAGGCTGTTTCCGTTCGTGAAGTTATCGACTAATTTCCCTAGTAGACTATGAACACGCACAACGCGCGCTTCGCGATTGGTGTTAGCAAAGGCCTGTGTTAATAAGGACTTGTTTGCTACCAAGAATTCCTCGAGCTTTCCGCGCACTTCTGTAAATTTCCGAAAAAATGTCGTGTCGTTATTTTTTAGTTTTTCTGCGATAAGATTAACCATCCCCAAAAAAAGATGTCTACTATACGCGCCGCGCTCGTTATAAAAATACACGGCCGGGTGCAGTCCGAGACTGGCGCTGTCGTTCCCAACGATCCAGCTCGCAACCTTTCGCGCTTTTGTAAGCACGTCAATGCTGTCTGAACCATCCAGGTCGTCGTTATCGTTGCCAATTACACGTACGCCGACCTGTGGCGCACTCGCAATAAGAAGAAAATCAATCAGTAGCTCCAGCGCATCCACTGGAGAAACCGACCCTCCCAAGGGCAAATCGAGCGTCTTGATCGGACTCTCCGCTTCCGGATCAAACAACAAATTATGAAATTCAGACGCGAGTTCCTCGATCAGCTTCTGATTTTTTTCCGGGAACCGAGACCAATACTTATGGCCCGATCCGGCGCGAAGAATAGCACGTGACGCAATCGCGACTGCCTTGTTTCGATTTTTAATTAAAGTCGACTCGACGTCATCTAGTGGGGTTCCCTGCGAGTTGATATTAAAAAACGATGTCTCCGCGACGTCGGCGTTGCCCTGAACCCACTGTAGATCCAGCGCACGCGTCACTAAATTGTTGCTGCGCCTAATTGCTTCGGGGGTGGCCGTTGATGCGCCTATGAGTGCCTTTACCGTTGTGTAGCGACCGATTTCGCGTTCGATCAAGCTACGCGTCCTCTTGGCCATCCGCTTTTGCTCCTCCGAGATCTCGCCACCGAAGAATTCAGACGATGTTGGACCGTCACCATAATCGTCGAGCATCCATGCGCGGAGAGCGCTGAGGCGGTGTCCACCATCAATTACAAAAATATAACGCGGCGCCTTCCAAAGAATGAGCGCCGGGATGAGTTGATTATCTAGGAAACTCGCGATGAATGTAACGATCTGCTGCGGTGACCAGTGGTTCGTTTCTCGCTGGAAATCCGGCTTTCGCAGCAGCGTCAAGATCGGGCTTGACTCTTCCAGGTTAGAAATCGGGAAGTCCTTGAACAACCCCATCGTAAAATCTTGGTCATCGGTCGCAAAATCCGCCCGACGAATCATCGCATCGAGGTGTACATGTTTTGCCATTGTAGGTCCTTTTCGGAAAAAGCAGGGACCACGCTCCGGAAACCGAGAAGTTCCGGCCTCCCGCAGGAAAGAGTCGACATAAAACCTTTTCGGCGAACCATCGCCCCAGGCCCTTCGGCGTCCCGCCGCTGGCTTAATTATCGTCCACCCTGGCGCCACGTTTTAACGCTGAAGCTTCCTACAAAGGGGCAGTTTTGCGATCGCCGCAGTAATTATAGGGCGCGGCCAATACGGGACGCTCGCCTGAGTATCGCGCACATGAACCACGTCCTCCAGTTCGCACAGCACAAATGGTGAGCGGCCACGTTGCTTACGTACCCGCTCTATGGCCGTACCGCTGTAATCCGGGCACACAATGAAAATTCCGCGACTCTGTGTCCCTGACAACACCCAAATCATGAGAGCTGCAACGTCGCCAACCCCCAGTGATTCGTTCCACCACTTCATCTCAACGATGTACACCTGACCTTCGACCTGGACAACACCGTCGATTTGCTCAATGATTCCATTGTCGCTAGGCGACACTCGTTTTGGACCTGCCCCCCGCAACCATGCACGGGCCCGACGTTCGCGAGAATGTCGGCCTCGTTTTCTTTGCGTTCTGTGTACGACTCTTAATTGAGCGCCGGTCGGGTGACGATCTCCCGACGTCCGCCGACGAACTCTTCGAGAATCGAATGTAACCGCTCCGCGGTTCCATCGAGGTTACCGGCGAGAACCAACAACTCTTCAAAACGGGATTCGAGCGCGGCCGATGCGCGAGCGATGCCGTCAGCCCTCTCGGCGTCGCTCCGCGAGCACTGCGCGATGTCCGATATCGTCGACGCGAGCTCCCGCGCTTGTGCGGCCATCTGTTCCGTCGACGCGCTATTTTGTTCTACTACCACCGAGAT
>JAJYRW010000249.1 GCA_021793895.1 Actinomycetes bacterium | reverse complement strand
AGACCGTTACCGACGCACCCGGGAGCGCGAAGCGCGGTAAATCGCTGTGCCCCAGATGCTCGAAATGCGGGGCGACACCTGCAGCGGAGGCGGGAAGCGCCGTCCATAATTGCACGCCGTGCAGCGAGGGTGGGCGATCTGCCGGAGAACCTTCGGAGTGGGAAATTCCGTGCCCTGCGGTCATCAAATTCAATTCGCCCGGGCGGACTCGCTGGACGGTCCCGAGTGAGTCGCGGTGTTCAATCTCGCCGGCAAACAGCCACGTGACCGTTTGGAGCGCGGTGTGCGGGTGGGGCGCAACCTGCATGCCGCTGCCGATCGTGACGTCATCGGGGCCGTAATTATCGGCAAAACACCACGCGCCCACCATCGAACGCGCGCGATGCGGAATTGTGCGCCGGACCGTCATGGCGCGAACCCCGCCCAGCGGAACCTCGCGGGCGCTCACCACTTCTAACTTCTCCCGGCATGGCGAATCCTGGCCAATTTCGGTTTCTTTGGGAGCCAATTCAAGGTTCGTCATTACCGCATTGTCTCATTCATGTGGTTATTTAGTAGGGTAAGCGATTTGATACGGGTCCCAATGGTGGAACCGAAAATTACCCGCAATCTTTTGATGTTCGCAGCGCTCCTAGTGTGATGCGTGAACAAACCTATGGGAGTGCAGAATGACCGAAGAAGTAGAGCCCGCTGGCTGGCGTCGCGCAAGCATTTACGATGTTGCGCGCGAAGCGGGGGTCTCGCATATGACGGTCTCGCGGGTTTTGAACCACCATCCGAATATTCGGGAATCGACGAAGAAGCGCGTCCTCGAAGCGATCGAAACCACCAACTACATGCCCAGTTCCATTGCGCGGGCGCTCGCGATGCAGCGGGCAATGCGCATCGGCGTTCTGGTAGATAGCCCGGTCCAATATGGCCCCAACTCAACGTTGCGGGCACTGGAAAGCGCGGCCCGGGAACACGGCTACATGATTAGTTCCGTGTCTTTTTCGGGCACGGATGATGAAGATTACGTCGAGAATGGAGTTGTCGAGCTCGTGACGCAGGGCATCGACGGCATTTGTGTTATCGCTCCCCGTTTATCGTCACTAGATAAGGTGCGTCGCAAAGCCCCCGGGCTGCCCACCGTGGTGGTGCAACCAGAATCGGCTGCCGATATGCACACCGTTTCTGTTGACCAGCGCGCCGGAGCCGAAGCCGCGGTCAAGCACCTTATTGATTTGGGACACAAATCGATCCTGCATCTGGCCGGGCCTCTCGACTGGCACGACAGCCGGGTACGTGCGGACGCCTTTGTGGCGACCTTGGAAGAAGCGGGCCTGGAAGTACGCGAACCCGTCATGGGGGACTGGTCCTCTGATTCGGGCTATGAAATTGGCAAGACGCACCCACTGGATGGTGCGACAGCGATTTTCGCGTCCAATGACCAGATGGCGCTCGGGCTCGTGCACGGTCTGCTCGAACGGGGGCTGCGGGTGCCAGATGATGTGAGCATCGTCGGTTTTGACGACCTACCCGATGCGCGCCACTTCTTGCCGCCGCTGACTACCGTGCGGCAAAACTTTTCGGGACTGGGCGTGCGGGTAATCGAGTTGCTCGTAAAAGCAATCAAGGGCGGCGAAGCACCCTTTGCGCGGGAGCTAATTGAGCCCAAATTGATCGTGCGGGCCTCTTCTGGCGTGGTCCCAAGCGGCACCACGGCCCAGTAGTTCAGGTTGCGTCTCCATTTTTTGGTGCTATGGACACCGACTAACCGGCTCAAAAACCGCGTGATTTCGCGCATGAGCTCGCAAGAACGTAGTTAGCGGTAACAATATGGTAACGCGAACTTGCTTTTTTATTTGTTAGCGCTCACACTAGTTATGAGCTCACGAAAGTCTTGAGTACGAAACTTGCATCACCTGCAAGTTCTCAACGATGAGAGGGAAAATACATGAAGAAGTTACGCGGTATTACAGGGGTCATCGGCGCAGCAGCGCTCGTGCTAGGCCTCGCGGCTTGTGGCGGCGGAGACTCCAATGGCGGTAACGACGGCGGTGGCGAAAGCAACGGCGGCGGTGCGTCCAACGATGGCGAACTGACCACAATTGGCTTCGTTGCAGTTGGCCCTGAAGGTGCATGGCGCCAGGCGAACGAGACCAACATCCGTGAAACATTCACCGAGGAGGCGGGCTACGATCTGAAGTTTGCTCCCGCAGCCGACCTGGATCAGAAGTCACAGATCGACGCCTTCACGTCATTCGTTGACCAGGAAGTCGACTTGATCCTGCTGTCCGCTACTGAGGGCTCCGGCTGGGAATCCTCCTTGGAGCTGGCACAGGAAGCTGAAATCCCGGTAGTCCTGATTGACCGTGGTATCGAACCGGACAACACGGATCTGTACGTAACACGTATTGCGCCGGACAACATCGAGGTTGCGACCTCCGTTGCCGAGTGGGCCGTTGAGCAGTTCCCCGATGGCGCTAACTACGTGACCCTTGAGGGCCCGGCTGGCGTTTCGGTAGTTAACGAGCGCAATGAGGGCTTTGACGCCGTCATGGCAGACAACCCCCAGCTGGTAAAGGTTGATGCCCAGACCGCTAACTGGTCCACCGAAGAAGCCAAGAGCGTCTTCGAAACCATCCTGAAGGCGAACAACAACGACATCCAGTTCGTCTTTGCGCAGAACGATGAAATGGGCCTGGGTGCGGCACAGGCAGTTGAAGAAGCCGGCCTCGTACCAGGTGAAGACGTCAAGATCGCCACGATTGACGGAACGAAGAACGCTCTCGAAGCGCTTGCCGCAGGCCAGCTGAGCTTCGTCGCTGAGTACAACCCCATCTTCGATGATGTTGCTCTTGACGTTGTTGAGAAGGCACTCGCCGGTGAGTCTGTAGAGTCGTACATCATTGTTCCGAGCGAAACGTTTGATTCGCCTGAGGCTGCAGAAGAAGCGCTTCCGAACCGTGCGTTCTAAGCAGCAGCACAGCTAGTTCAAGCGGTGCAAAAAATGAGGTGGCGCTGGCTAACCCCAGCGCCACCTCGAACCCCATATTCAAAAAGGGAGTTTGGCAATGGCAGAGCAGCCAATCGTCGAGATGCAGGGGATCTCCATAGAGTTTCCCGGCGTGAAGGCACTCGACGACGTGAAGTTCCGCCTCTTTCCTGGTGAAGTCCATTCACTCATGGGTGAGAACGGTGCTGGAAAATCCACTTTGATTAAGGCCCTTACCGGGGTATATCAGGTGGATTCTGGCGACATCTATGTCGCAGACAAGAAACGCAGTTTCAAAAACACGAGTGATGCCCAACACGCAGGGGTGTCAACGGTTTACCAAGAAGTAAACCTGTGCACGAACCTGAGCATCGGCGAAAACGTCATGCTCGGCAATGAAGTTCGGGGCCCACTTGGAATCAATTGGCGTGCGACGCATAGCGAAGCGCCAACGGC
>JAJYRW010000248.1 GCA_021793895.1 Actinomycetes bacterium | reverse complement strand
TGGGCGGCAAAAGGACGGCGCGTGGAAAATAATCCACGCGCCGTCAAAGTTTATTGCCGAACACTTCAGGAACGGCTCATGAACGAGGCCAGCCCGTTAGGAGTGAGCCAAGTTAGCCCGCTAGCGATAAGCCAGGTCAGGCCGCTAGTAAGCCGAAGCTTCCGTGGCGAAATGTCCGTGAAGAATAAGGCCCACTAGGTGCCGGGGACTTCACTGGGTTCCGGCATCGCCGTCTTCGGCAGCGCGCTTTTGCTCCGCTACCGCGGCGTGCACTTCTTCCATATCAAGCTTCTTGACCTGCGTAATGACTTCTTCCAACGCTGAGGCCGGAAGCGCACCGGGCTGGGAGAAGACGAGAACGCCCTGGCGGAAGGCCATGGTCGTGGGAATGGAAGTAATTTGTGCCATAGCGGCGAGCTGCTGTTCGGCCTCAGTGTCGACCTTGCCGTGGACGACGTCGGAATGCTTTTCGCTTGAAGCCTCATAAATGGGAGCGAACTGGCGGCATGGTCCACACCAGTCCGCCCAGAAATCCACCAGCACAATCTCATTATTTTCAATGGTTTGCTGGAAGTTTTCAGCGGTTAATTCGGTCGTGCTCACGGTGTTCTCCTCCGCATTGGTCACAGTCGTTTCGTAAATACCCTACGGGGTATGAACAACATTTGCATTCCTAAAATTCCACGCGCTGCGCGATGACGGGTGCCAGCGCGCCAAACGCCTTGGCACGATGCGAGATGGCGTTCTTTTCTTTGGCGCTCAACTCCGCGGCCGAACGCGTTTCTCCATGGGGCAAAAATATCGGATCATAGCCAAATCCGCCGCTCCCCCGCGGTTCCGTGAGCAGGTTACCCTTCAAGACACCCTCAACCACGTGTTCCAATCCGTCCGGAGTCACAAGCGCGGCCGCGCACACGAACTGAGCGCCGCGATGTGCGGGCCCGATGTCGCCCAATTGTGCCAAGAGGAGCTCAGTGTTGGCGTTATCGTTCCCGTGCTGTCCGGACCAGCGAGCCGAGAAGATTCCGGGCGCCCCGCCCATGATGTCCACTGCCAGACCGGAATCGTCCGCAACTGCGGCAACCCCGGTCGCTTGAGCAACCGCGCGGGCCTTTAACAGCGCGTTATCAGCGAAAGTGACGCCGTCCTCAATGACATCGGGTAGGTCAAGTTCGGCTGCAGAAATGATGTCGTGCGACTCGAGCCCGGCCACGTGGCCAGCCACGATAGTTCGCAATTCTGCGAGTTTGCCCTGGTTATGCGTGGCGATAATGAGTTTGGCGCTCGACATTGGCTTAAGCTCGAATTCCGGGACGAACAATCTCGGTAACCCGATCGCCCAGCGCTTCACGCTGCAACTTGGTCAGGTCCACGATGCCGGCCAGAGCCAGGTCAATCATCTCGTCCAGTTCACGACGATTAAACGGCACGCCCTCAGCAGTTCCTTGCACTTCGACGAGGTCACCGCTGCCGGTGGCAACCACATTCATGTCGGTATCGGCCTTGGCGTCTTCCTCATAGGGCAGATCTAGCAGCGGGCGGCCGGCCAGGATTCCCGAACTTACAGCTGCCACGGTGTCCGAAAGCGGGAGGGAGCGTTTGGGAATATGGCCCTGGTCCTTCCCCCACAGCAGCGCGTCGGCGAGCGCGACGAATGCACCGGTGATAGCTGCGGTGCGAGTACCACCATCGGCCTGCAACACGTCGCAGTCCAAAACCACGGTGTTTTCGCCCAGGGCCGACAGGTCAACGACCGAGCGCAGCGCGCGACCAATAAGGCGTGAAATTTCGTGGGTGCGGCCGCCAATTTTTCCGCGGACGGATTCGCGGCTGGTGCGCTGGTCGGTGGCGCGCGGAAGCATCGCGTATTCGGCAGTGACCCAGCCCAGGCCCGAACCCTTGCGCCAGCGCGGTACGCCCTCGGTAAATGATGCTTGACACAGCACTTTGGTGTTACCGAAGGAAACTAAAACGCTGCCCTCCCCCACTTCGAGATAGTTGCGCTCAATTTTTACCTCGCGCATTTGGTTGGGATTGCGCCCATCGAAACGTGGTTCATCTGGTTTGGCAGCAGTGTTCATTAGTTCTAGCCTCGGTCTTCTGTTTCTTGGGGTTGAGCGGATGTGGGGTCTGAGGGGACGTGGGGTTGAGCGGACGGGGGGTCTGAACGCACCTCGGGTTTAGCACGTACTCGAGGTTCGAGCGTACTTGGGGTTCAGCGCGCAGTTGTGGATTTGGGGCTCGAATCGGATTTTTCTGGATCAGTCTATAAGCACAAAGTGGGATTTCAGAGGGTGAAAACGGCGCCAGGAATCGCTAGATCTATGGGTCCGTGATGGGTCCTTTTTGCTTCGGCGAGGATTTCTTGCGGGTCATTCCACGGCGGGATGTGCGTCAAAACCGTGCGGCCAACCCGGTTGCGGGCCGCGACCTCACCCGCGCGAGCGCCGGTGAGATGAATATCGCGCGGCTCATCGCGCGATTCGGTGAAACCCGCCTCAATTAGAAGCAGATCCGCTTCGGCTGCGAGTAGATCCAGTTCTGGGCAATCGTCGGTGTCACCGCTAAAGGTAAGCACTACTGAAGGCGCCAACCCCGGTTGTGAAGAAGGTCCACTAATGCGCATGCCATAGGCCTCTACCGGGTGATTGACTTGCTCCACCGTTACCGTAAACGGCCCAATTTCTACGGGCACGCCGGTTATCCAGGCGCGGTGTTCCAGAACTTCGGAGGGGTTGGGTTCTTCCCCCGCACCAGCCAGCTGCGCCATGAAAACTGCTCCACCTTGCGGTGCATAAATCGGAATGCTCAGCTGCACATCATAGGGATGATAGTGGCGCCACACCCGCAAACCGGCCAAGTCAACGCAGTGGTCCGGATCCAGATGCGAGATCAAGACCGCGTCCAGGTCGGTGGGGTTGATGTATTTTTGCAGCGCCCCAAAGGCCCCTGCCCCCAGATCCAGAAGAACCGACCAGGTCTTCCCGTTGCTGTCAGCAGCTTGCAGCAGATAACAAGAAGCGGGCGACTGCGGCCCGGCAAACGAACCGGAACAGCCCACAATTGTTAATTTCAAACTCGTTCCACCTCGCCCACTTCGGGGCCTAAAAATCGGTGCGCTAAATTCTCGAACTCGGCCGGGTCTCCGGTGGCTAAAAAGCGGTGCGCGGGCACAAACTGCAGGTCTTTTTGTAAAAGGCCGCGCTCGCGCAGGACCCGGTAGACGTCTTTAGCGGCTTCTTCCGCCGAGGAAACCAGCGTGACATGCGCGCCCATCACGTAGGAGATGACGCTACTGAGCAGTGGGTAGTGAGTACACCCCAAAACTAGGGTGTCAACCTTGGCGTCAATTAGCGGCTGCAAATACTGCTTCGTTACGGCCAAAACCTCCGGGCCTGCAGTCACTCCGGCCTCAACGAATTCCACAAACCGCGGGCACGCCTGGGTGGTTA
>JAJYRW010000247.1 GCA_021793895.1 Actinomycetes bacterium | reverse complement strand
ATCTCAAAATGATGACGTCGACATCGACGCTGAGAGCAATGAGCCGAATCGCGGCCGCTACACCCGTTGCGAACTCATCCCGGACCTTGATCGCCTGCGGATTGCCACGTTCAGCCTCCCCGAACAGAGCTGCCGGTGCCGGGCGCGAGTTGGTTGTGGGCCAGTGGCGGGCGATGGCAGTACCGGAAACAATGGTCTCCAGGCAACCGCGCTGACCACAGGCGCACTTTTCCCCGAATGGATCAACCGGGATATGCCCGATTTCCCCCGCAGCGCCGTAGGCGCCCGCCCGCGGTACACCGCGCAAAATGAAACCAGCTGCCAGGCCCGTTCCGATTGCCAAATATGCGAGGTCAACATCGCCGAGGTCCAGCAGTGCCGCGGCGCCGAGCGCACCAACATTGAGGTCGTTGTCAATTGAGATGCGGGCCGCTGGGAAACGTTCATGCAGCGCCGCTCGCAGGTTGAGGCTGTCTTCCTCCAGGCCGAGGTTCACGGCGTGTTGGACGATGCCCGCTTTGGGGTCTACGAGCCCGGGAATGCCCACCCCTATGGATTTGAGTTGTGAGGCATAAGCGTTGGCACTTTCGAGCAGTTCCTCAATGGCGCTCACCACGCTTTGTAACAGCCCGGCGGCGCCGTGCCGAGTGGATCTGCTCACCCGAGCGATAATCTTTGCGTCCTCGTCGAGAAGTACCGCTGCGATTTTGGTTCCACCAACGTCTAGGCCTACCCGTAGACGTGCCTCAGTATTGAGGGGGGCGCTCGTGAGGGACGCTGCGAGCTCGAGGGCCGCAGAACGCGTAATCTTCATCGTCATCCTCTCTATATTCACGAGATGGTCGCCCTGTTACGAACCACCGATACTGCGATTCCTCACCCTTTTGGGTAGAGGTAATCGGCGAATCTTAAAGTCACGACACCCCTAACTGCCCTGAAAGTACGAGAACGGCTGCCCCCATCAGCGCCACGTCGTCACCGAGCGTGGCCATGCGAATTTCTAGATGCTCGCTAACTGATGCGATTGTTCGCTCTCTTATTGTGTGCAGTGTCGCTTCCAGAAGAGCGCCATCGAATAACTGCGCTGGTCCGCTCACCCGAATCTCTCGAAGGTTCAGCGCACTGACAATGGGGGCTAATGCGACTCCCAGCCGCTGCCCTGCTGATGCCAGAGCGACATTAGTTTCCTTTGGGCCAAGACCCTCGGTGTCTCGACGCAGTGCCGGTACCCCAAAAATTGTTTCTAAGCACCCGCGCCGACCGCAGTCACACATTTCGCCGTTCTCGGGGTTCTCCATCACAATGACGTGCCCAATTTCACCGGCCGCAAAGCGGTGTCCCAGCAGGAGCGCGTCGTCGATCAAGATGCCGGCACCGATACCCGTTCCAAAGCGCAGCAGCATCATTCCGGTGGAGTCCGCGTTGGCGAAGGTGTGTTCGCCCAACGCAGCAGCGTTCGCGTCGTTATCGACGTGAACGGGCAGGTCTAGCCGCTTCGATAAAACATCAGCCAGCGGGAGTTGATTCCAGCGCAACTTCGGAGCTTCGAGCACAACGCCAGCGGGGCTGATCACGCCGGGGGCACCCACTCCCACGCCCAAGATGGGGCGGTCAGAACGCGCTACTAATTCGTGGCACAACTGAGCAATCGCTTCAACTGCTTCGCCCCCGCGGCGCCCTTTTAATTCTTCGTCTTGGCGCTGGTGAATTGTGCCAGCCAGGTCCATGACCGCGCCGCGCACGAGCACATCGTCGCTGACTTCGATGCTGATGATGTGAAAAGCCGTTTTGCGTAAGCCAACGAGGGTCGCTGGTTTCCCAACGCGGGTTCCGGGGCGCGGGCCCAGATCCTCTACGAGGCCTTCGGCTTCGAGATTGCTCACCAAATCGGAGACTGTCACGCGGGTGAGCCCCGTGATGCGGGCAAGATCGGCGCGACTCCCCGGGCCGGACCGGAACAGTTGCTGGAGCACGAGGGAACGATTGTGTGCGCGTGCGTGCTCGGGAAGCACTTTCGCCGATGGGCGCAGCGCACGTCCAAGGCTTTGCGCCCGATGCTCTTCGGTGGGGACGGCCCTGTTCATGTCAATTAGCAAACCATCCTTACTTATTTCAGTCAATTGGCGCGCCCATATCGTTACGGCGAATATGTCTAAGTTCCTGCCAAATTCGAGTTTTGGTGCGGGTAATTGGGTTTCTGTCCGATACCACAGCGAAATTTTCGGGCACGCGAGTCGCCTTACAGTGCAGAAAAATCGGCAGCAAACCCCTGAATACCCCAAATTCCAACCAAACGGCGCTGGCATGCCTGAAGCCGTACGGGTTCTTACATAGCGCGCGCGGTTAATTCGCGCGAGCTCCTTCCATACGGCTGCCGACCAGAGCTACCGGTCCCGCGGCCTTACGCCCGGCACAAAATGCGAAAGGGCCCGGTGACACATAAGTCACCGGGCCCTTTCGAAGTGAGTAGAAAAAACTACTTCTTCACTGCGTTCTTCAGGGTGCTTCCAGCAGTAATCTTCACGCCGTAGCCAGCGGGAATCTGGATTTCTTCACCGGTACGGGGGTTGCGGCCGGTACGTGCGGCACGTTCGGTGCGCTCTACCGCGAACAGGCCCGTGATACGCACGGATTCGCCCTTGGACACGCTTTCAATCAGGACATCCTGTAGTGCAGACAGAGCTGCATCAGCCTGGGTCTTGTTCAGTTCGGCACGCTCGGCAATCTGTGCAACGAGCTCAGTACGGTTGACGGACACGAAAGTTCCTCTCGTCAGGGTCTTAAAACACGCCAGTAAGGACATGCACTTGGCGAGAATACGGTGAAATCACAACTTTTGCGTACTTTTAGGGCGTTTCGCTCTCGGCGAGTCGGACTTTTGCCGCGGAATTTGGTACCGAATCCCGCCTTCAAAGCCCACAAAAACAGGGCAGGAAAAACCTGCGTTTGCGCAGGTCAGCGTGCGGAGAACAGCCCTTTGGCACCCCGCTCGGCGTTAATCATGACGTGATCTACAAATGGATAGTCACCAATTTCGGGAAATGTCAGTTCTACGAAGCCTCCCTGGGCGGTTGTCAGCCCCAGAGCTTGCGAAGCGCCCGTGGTCTCGCCCGCGCGCAGCAGGTATCTGCCCTCGTGGAAGACGGTGTCGAATTGACCCCCGATTACGTGGAATGAGGTTCCCCGGTTGGGACCGACGGGCATGACCCAAATACGCACGCGATCTTCAACGCCGACCTCGATCGGCTCATAGGCGTACTGGTTTGCGTAGCCATTGAAGACCACCAGGTCTGGTTCATCGGCTTGAATCTTGGCTAGGTCGCCCACCTCGCCCTGTGGCCCGAGATACAGCTCGGACTGGATCATGATGAATTCGTGATCCACTTCATCTAGATCGGGCGGATCGATGATCACGGCCCCAAACATGCCGTTGGCGATGTGGAGAGACATCGGCACGG
>JAJYRW010000246.1 GCA_021793895.1 Actinomycetes bacterium | reverse complement strand
GGCTTACATGCCAAATCGCGGCATTTGGGGAGCCACTCCAGCAATCAATGATTGCGAATCCAAGCGTCATCGTTAAATTGGCTCCTTACATAAAAGGGTTTTAGAAAACCAACCGATAAAACTTTAATCAGCATACAGTCAAAAGTGGGCTGCGACGCTGAACTACAGCGCTGCGCGTGATGAACCGTGCCGGCATGAGATAGACACTTTTTAATAAATTTTTAATGGGTGCCATGTAGGCTCTGGCGGAACTCTTGGTCCGCGAGTAAGGGGAATGAAAATGTCTGAGCCCTGGCTGCATCCGGAACGCGCTGATGCTCGATCTACGCCTGCGGAAGAAAGCGGTCTTGATTCCGGATCACAGCCGACGGTTCCGCAAGCTAATCCTACGCCTGAAGCCACGATGCAACATGAAACTTCGGGCCGAGGCGGGTTGGGCGAGCAGCATCCACCGGACAGCCAGCACACCGTGCCGATGCAGCAGCATGCCGCATCTGTGCCACCGCATTTTGAGGCACAACCGCAATCCGGCGAATCTTCACCGCAATACGCGCAGCAGCACTACCCGCCGGCAGCGCAGCCCGTTTCTCCTGCCGCGGCGCCACTTACGCAAAAGAAATCCCCGATGCTCGGAGTCTTGGGCTTGCTTCTGGTCGTAGTTTCAATCCTCGCGTTTATGATCGCGATCGGCGTGAGCCTGAGCGGGCTGAGAAACTTTGAAGACGCGCTGCAGGAATTAGCCGCTTCACACAGCATTGGCAGTGCCATCATGATTGTGGCGGTGGCACTATGGCTATTGGGGTCACTTTTAAGCTTCATCGCAGTGTGCGCCCGGCGGGGAACTGTGCCCGGAGCAATCAGTTTGGTGCTGGTCATATTGCCCAGTTGGGCCGTCGCCGCGAGCCTCATTGCCGCTGCAGTCGGCTCGACAGTATTCATCAACAGTTTGTAGCGCCGCCGCGAACTTTTGGTACTGGAGCCGAATAATTGGTACTGACGCCGAATAAGCTACAGCGGCGTCGGGACTGTCTTCGAACTGTATTCGCTGAGCCCAATGAACGCGCCCAGCGCGGAAAGCCCGGCGACCGAGGCGGGTAGAAAGTCCGTTAGGGCGCGGGAACGAACGATGATGGTGGCCCACTGCGCCCGCGAGACAGCAACATTGATGCGATTGCGGGAAAGTAAAAAATCCATTCCGCGAGGCACATCATCAATTGCCGAAGCGGCCATGGAGACAATCACCAGTGGTGCCTGCTGGCCCTGCAACTTGTCGACGGTTCCCACCTTCACGTCCCCCAAGCCCGCTTCGTTTAAGTAGTGACGCAAGAGCGCCACCTGTGCGTTATACGCCGCGACAACTAAGACGTCTTGCTGTTCTAATAGGCGCCACGGCCCACCGTCAAAAGCGTCTTCGTCAACGCTTGATGGGCCAGCACCGGACCGACCAGCCTCTGAGCCACCAACTCCATCGCGGCCGCCACCTCCCTCCCGCCACTTCTTACCTAAAGCTTCCCTCACTTGTCGGACCACTTCTTGTGCCTCTTCCTCCGAGGACGTGGCGTTGCCGCGATGGTCGACAAAAACGGTGTGGATACCCGGTGCGATGCCCCGAAGTTCTCGCCGGTCAGTTAGGGCCTTAGCGTGCAAGCGCTGCTCATAAGAATGGCGCGAGACCGCGGCGCAAACTTCTGAGTGCATGCGCCAGGTCTTTTCTAGAAAATAGCCAAGCTCCGATGGTAAGGTCTCACGCCCATCCAGCAACCACCCCAGGGCAGATTCGTCGACCGGCTCGCCGTGCGTGCCCTGCGTTACTTGCGGAAGCTGGCGCGGATCGCCAAGCAAGAGCAGGCGCTGAGCCGCGCGAGAGACCGCAATTGTATTGCCCAGCGTGAATTGGCCGGCCTCGTCAATAACTAGTAAGTCCAATTCGCCGGTTTGTAGTTTGACCATGTCCCACGCGGTGCCGCCCAAGACAGCACCAGCAGTGTCGAATTCTGCAAGGAAGTTGGGAACGGCGCGGGAATCAATGATGCGCCAGGGCACCTCGATGCGGGCGCTATTATTTCCGGCCTTTTTCCCCACGGAATCCGTTGGGCAGCCGGCACTGATGATTTCTCGCAGAAGGTTTTCGATCACTTCGTGAGACTGGGCGGTCACCCCAATCTTCCAACCGCCAGCAACGAGATGTGCAATGACGCGGGCACCGACAAACGTTTTACCGGTTCCGGGCGGGCCCTGGACTGCCAAATAGGAATTATCCAACTGCTTCGTGGCTTGGCCGATGGCGGCGATATACCCGTTATCGCCGGGCTGAACCGCCGGCAAGGCCGCATTGTCACGCAACCGTGGCGGACGCCGCAGCAGCAAATCCGCGATCGGATGGGCCGGTAATTCAAGGCTTTCAGCGCGGGCAATCGGTTCCACAAATTCGCGGATCGAAGCCGCCAGCGTCGCCGTGGAGATTGGTGAGTTGGGAATAATCGCCATGGGCAATTGCGCATGTTCACACCCGCCGCGGGGAAGTCGCTCGAAGACAACAAGTTCCATATGGTCTTCGCGGGCGGAAATAGAGGCAATTTCCCCGCCAACGCTCCAGCCGCGATGGCCAGTATTTGAGGTTTTCGCACAGGCCGGCGGATCCTCATAGAGAAACCCGACCTTGCTTCCCGCCTGCAAAGTCGAACCCTCCGGCAGCGCGCCGGTGATCACCAGCGTGCGCCGCGGTGAGTGACGCGCGGAAGGTTTTTCCCAATCGGCGGTGCACCGAATCTCGTCAACGAGAACCACGTCCGAAGAGCTCATCCACTGATCGGCTGGCGAGCTGAGCCGGTCGAAATGAGCCCACCAGTGCGGTTTAGCTTCCCGGCGGTGATAGTCGACCGCGTTGGCTAGCAGCGCATACGCCTTCGACAAAGCCGCATCGCCCCCGCTGGCATCACTGGCGCCGGCGGCAACCCGCTGGGCCCGAGCCTCAAGCGCGGCAACAAGCTCAGCGTGTTCGCTTTCTTCGGCGATAAAGTCCGCAGTCAGCTCATCCATCATGACGCGTTGCTTAACGCCTGCCGCCCGCGCCTGTTCCAGTAACCAATCCCGCAGTCGCAGCGTTGAAAGGCAGTCATACTCGTTATAAGCGGAAATATCGGCCCGCAGCTGTGCGGCGCGCTCCTCTTGCCCGCCGGCGAGCAGCGTGCAGTATTCCGCGTATGCCACGACCGAATCGGCTGCGCTTGCCACCTCGGGCCCGCGCAGTTGATCGCCCATGTATAGCGGCTCCAACGCTTTCAAGCCCAGCGACCCGCCCGAGGAGCGCAGCGCATTCGTTACCACTGGATATAGGTCAAAAAACAGTCCTGCGCGCAGCCAGTTATCGATCGTTTCTTCGTGTCGACCGTGGCGCGCGGCAAGCTTGAGCAGCGCGTTTTTCTCGTAGTTGGCGTAGTGATAGACATGCATTTGTGAATGCTGCGCCCA
>JAJYRW010000245.1 GCA_021793895.1 Actinomycetes bacterium | reverse complement strand
GCGGGGGCATGAATGGGTCAAAGGCTAAGACGCGCATCCCAAAAGCCGCGGCTAATTCACCTACTCGCCGCCCGATGCGGCCAAAGCCCACGATGCCAATCGTGGCGCCGTATAAATCCCCAATGGGAATACCCGGGCGATCCTCCCACCGCCCCGCTTGCACAATCTCGTGCAACTCGGGCAGCGATTTCATAAAGTACATCAGGTGAGCGAAAGTGCCCTCGGCCACGGCGCGGGTATTAGAACCGGGAGTAATGACCACCGGGATATTACGCGCGGCCGCGGCTTTTAAATCCACCCGTTCGGTGCCCACCCCCGTCCGCGCAATCACCCGCAGGTTGGGCATCCGATCTAGCAACTGCTGGTCCACGGTGACAGAGGCGCGCACAATCGCACCTGCCGCCTGCTGTAGCTCAGCGTCAGAAGGGGAAGTGACAAGGTGCGCGATGCCGTCCAAAATTGGGCGCACCACGTGCCTATCGACGCTTCCCAGCCCCACTACGAGCGGCAAGGAGCCGGTTTGGTGAACGTCGCTCCCCATGGCAAAACCTCCTCAGCTGTACTAGTTACTGACGCAGCGCGGCCGTGGTGTGATCGGTGGGCGCGATATCGACCCAGCAACGCTCCGCGGCCGCCTCCAACACGGAAGAAACCACCTGAGCGGAGGCCACCGCATCATGAATCGTGGGGCCCACTGCAGCCCGACCGGCGTAGTACTCCAAGAACTTGCGCGCCTCAATGACCTTCAAATCGTCATAGCCCATGCCCGTTCCCGCCCCGGGCTGGAAATGCGAAAAGTCTCCAAATCCCGGGCCCGCAAAAACCGGTGCATAACCGATGTACTTACCCGAGCTGTGCAGTGCCAGCTCCAACTCGTTCATGCGCTCAAAGTTCCACCGGGCCGAGCCCTCGGTGCCGTAAATTTCAATCGAATAACTCGCGCGCGGCCCGCGGGAAACACGGGAGGCTTCGATCGTCCCGACCGCGCCCGCACCCACACCCGAATCGGCAATATGAACCAGGGCGCCGATGTAGTCCTCGTTTTCTACCGGCCCCTGCTCGCCACCTTCAATGATGTCGAAGTGGGTGCCACTGCCCATTTGCGCGATGGGTCGAGACTTGTGGACTACCGAATCGATGGCGCTAACTTGATCGATCGGCCCGACCAGGTAGTGCACCAAATCCGCCAGGTGACCCATCAGGTCCCCGGCCACCCCGGAACCGGCCAGTTCCTGCTTAAAGCGCCAAGATAGCGCCCCGCGCGGATCAGCTGAATAGTCCGCAAAAAACGCGCCGCGAATATTAGTGATCTGCCCCAAAGTTCCGTTGGCGATCAGCTCTTTGAGGTGCTCTATCGCCGGGGGATTGCGATAGTTAAAACCCACCGCGGTGGCAACCCCGGCGGCCGTGGCGGCCTGCGCGATCTGGCGGGTTTCTGTCACCGTTCGACCGGCTGGTTTTTCAATCCAGAGCGCTTTGCCGGCCTCAGCCGCGGCGACGCCCATTTCGGCGTGCAAAAAGTTCGGCGAACAAATTGAGACCACGTCCACTTCCGGGTTTTGTAAAATCTCCCGGTAATCGCCAGTCGCATGCTCAAAGCTAAGAACATCGGTGGCAAACTGGGCCCGCTCCTGGGAGGTGTCCGCGGCAGCAACTAGGCGCGGCTTAATCCCCAACTCCGGGTAGATAATCGGAATATTTCGGTAGGCGGAAGCATGCACTCTGCCCATCCAGCCAACGGAAATCAGGCCTACTCCCGGGGTAGTAGTGCTCATGAAAATACTCCTTAAATGGGTGCTTACTGCTGCGCAGTTTTAAAAGTGGAAATGGCCGCCGTCAGTGCCCGCGCAAACAGCGTGGAGTCAGAGCCGACCGCAATAAATTGGAAACCCGCCGGCGCATAGTCCGTAATTAGGTCGGGGGTGGCAGCTAAAATCCCGGCAGCTTTACTGTGCTTCTTCGCGGCCGCCACCACGGAACTAAGCGCATCTTGAAAGACGGGATTCGAAAAATCACGCGGTATTTCCAGCGCATAACTCAGATCCAGCGGCCCGATGAACAACACGTCAACATCGGGCAGTGCCGCGATAGCATCCACGTCTTCTAATGCGCTCGCGGTTTCAATCTGGACCACTGACAAAACCTCATCAGAGGCAGAAGTCAGGTTCTCCGGCTCCAAAGACCACCCCACAGCGCGGTTATAGGTGGCAACGCCGCGATTGCCGCGCGGCGGATAGTGCGCATACTTCAACAGCTGCTGCGCGTGCTGGCTGTCCCGTACTCGCGGGAACATGATCCCGGCGGCGCCGGCATCTAAAGCGCGGCCCACCCGAATCCGCTCATCGGATTCAACGCGAACAATCGTGGCAACCCCGTACGCGCCAGCGGCCAAAACTGCCGGCCCCACCACGTCATCACTTACTGAGCCGTGCTCGGTATCGACCACGATGAAATCCGCACCAGCCGCCCCGGCAATTTCTGCCGTTTGAGCCCCGAGCCCGATGAACGTTCCGATGGTGGGAGTTGCGGCGCGGATCGCCGACCGCAACTCCCCACGGTTTAGGGGTGAGCGCGCACTCATCCATGCCACCGCTGGGTGGCAAGACCGGCCTCATAAGCCACGCGCAGGGGCTGCAGTTCCGGGTCGTCCTCGGGGACTTCAGCAGGTGCCACATCCCACCAAACGCCCGCACCGGGCAGATCAATATGGGGGATCGTGGGTACCACGATGACGACGGGACCGGTCTGCGACCGGGTGGCATTGAGCGCGTCTCGCACTTCGTCGGCCGTGGTGGCGCGGATGGCCTTGGCGCCCAAACCGCTGGCAATCGATTCCAAGTTGATCTGGAGGTATTCGCCCTCCAACCGGGGAGCTTTCGGCTCAGTTACCGGATTTCCCTCTTCGCGATAGCGGAACTCATTACCGAAGTTGGTACCCGCGGTGTTCATTTGCAGGCGGCGAATGACCTGATAGCCGTGGTTTTCGGAAATGACGACCGTGATCGCCAGCCGCTCCTGGGCCGCGGTAACCAGCTCAGAAGGGAGCATCACGAACGTCCCATCACCCACAAAAGCGGTGATGCGGTGATCTGGGTTCTTATCGGCCAGCCGCACGCCCATCGCGCCGGGAATTTCATACCCCATGCAGGAGAAACCAAATTCCAAATGCGCATGGCGCCCACCCGTGGCGTCCCACGCTTTCAAAATGTCTCCCGGCGGCCCACCAGCAGCAGTGACCAGGGTGTCGCCGTCTTGGGCATGTTCTTGGAGCAGCCCGATTAATTGCGGCTGGGTAATGACGGCGTCTGTCACCGGGGCGTCGGGGTAGTCGGCCCGGTCGATTGGTTTGGGGTCCAATACCTGGGCGCGCTCCTGCCACCAAGTGGAGGTTTCCTTCGCAATCCGATCCTTCCACGCAGCAGGAACCTGGTAGTCACCCAGCGCTTCCGTCAGGGCGGCCAGGCCGTGCTTCGCATC
>JAJYRW010000007.1 GCA_021793895.1 Actinomycetes bacterium | reverse complement strand
AAACGGCGAACTCGATGTAACCGGGACGTTCATGGATCAGGATCTTCATGAGCAAGACACCGCTTTCACGCTGGAAGACGGTAAGTTCACGGCTACCTATGCCAAGGATTCACCTCACTTCGAAGACTTCGAACTGTCTATGTGGACTCCTAGCGTCTACTTCGATGAAGGCGATGAAACAACAGCTCCTGTGAGTTTCCGCTGCGGTGATGGTCGCAGCTGGGATTGGGAACCGCTGGCCTAGCAACTGGCTTAGTCCATTCGATTAAAGGGTATTGCGCTTAGTGAAGCGTGCGTGACCTCTCAGTCGCACAGTACTTTCTGTTCCGACGTTTTTAACTTCGCTGCCCCCAACATGCTGACTCGTCCGACACGTTCTACGCTCAGTGGCGATGACAGCCCCCATACGTAACGAGCCTCCGCCGGAAGCCACGTCCAAGATGTCGCCTTCTGAGCAAGCGCGGGACATCCCCGCCGAGCCGCCCAAAAGTCGGCGCCCTTCCACCGAACCCAAGAAACTCGGTCGGATGCGCGCCCTGGATGGGTTGCGTTTCGTGGCAGCGGTTGGAGTCATGCTGTATCACTTCACGGCTGCGCGGGGCGTTGTATGGAGCCAGGATCCTAAGGACGTCTTCCCAGAATTCGCCCCCTGGACCGCCTACGGAGCGCTGGGCCCGGAACTCTTTTTCATCGTCTCCGGTTTCGTCATTCTGATGACGGCTTGGGGCCGCTCCGCCCGCTACTACGTGGCCTCGCGCGTGAGTCGGATTTTCCCGGGGTACTGGGTGGCGGTCCTGCTCACCGGACTTCTTCTTTTAGAAGTCTGGCCGGGCGGCAAAAACATCTCCGTGGGGCAGTGGCTCTTGAACTTCACCATGGTGCAAGACATTTTCGGGGTGGGCCACATTGACTCGGTGTACTGGACCCTGTGGGTCGAGCTTCGGTTCTATATTTTGATTTTCATCCTGTTGCTCATCGGAATCACGCGCAAGTCCGTCATCGCCTTCACCGTCATCGTGCCCACGCTTGGCATCGCAGCGACGTTCACCGGCCACGACACGATTTCGATGCTCCTAATTGGGCCCTACTCCGCGTTCTTCATGGTTGGAATGCTCATGTACGTCATCCGCCGCGATGGCGGGACCTGGCTCACCTGGGCCCTCCTCATCGCCAACCTCGCGGCCGGAACCGTAATCCGCGTGCGCCGTCACGTCATCATGCTTCCCGACCGGTTGGGTTGGGAACCCAATGTTCCACTGCTCGTAGCGCTAATAATTTTGTGCGCCGTTACCGTGTGGATAGTTACCTCCCCCCGCTTGGCGGGGATCAACTGGAAGTGGCTCACCACCCTGGGCGCCCTCACGTACCCGCTCTACCTAATTCACCAGCACTGGGGCTGGTGGTTTATCTCTCTCGTGCGCGATCAAATGGCTCCGGTCTTGGCGGTGAGCCTGGCGATCATGCTGTCCCTCGCGCTGGCCATAGCGATCTACCAATTTGTCGAAAAACCCATTGGTCCGCGCATGCGGGCTTGGCTGGGAGGAAAGAAACCGCAAAAAGAAGGCGCCGCGGTGCAGTAACCGGATAATTTTGGACGGCGTCTGGCACCAAGAGCGAGCGCAGTCACCATATAAAGAGCGCTTCTTACGAGAGGCCCAGTTTCGGTGCCTCAATTGCTGGGCAGGCATCCATTACTACGTCCAGACCGGCCGCTTTGGCGCGCTCGGCAGCCGGCTCGCAAACGACATCAAGGGGCAACCAAACTGCCTTGGCGCCGCGTTCGATGGCTTGGTCGACTACGGCGTCAGCCAAATCGGGCCGTAAGAAAATATCGACGACGTCAATGTCCCCCGGTACGTCGGCGAGGCTTGCATATCCGGTTTCTCCGTGCACGGTTTCCGCTTTCGGGTGCACCGGCACGATTTCTTTATCCAAAACGCGCTTGAGGAACGCGGAGATGGTGTGGGCGGCCCGCTCTCGATTAGATGACAGTCCCACAATCGCCCAGCGGTCCGTTTCTGTCAGCAGACGACGAATTACGTCGGGGTCTTGATACGTCATGCCTTAAGCGAACCACATACATCGATGGGGTGTGTAGGCCGGAAGCCATGGAACCAGTTTTGGCAAGTTCCAGCCGAAAGAGCTCCTGAGCGTTGCATCTCGAGCCGGAAAGAAAAGTCGATTTTTTTCGTATAGAATCGCCGCGCGACTGATGTCGTGCCCTTCTGTCTCCTGTAAGGAACTATGCGCGCATGTCCGCGATTTCAATGTCGTCGGTAGCAAACCAAAGCAAAGCCTTTCGCCCTGATATTGAGGGTTTGCGAGCCGTCGCAATTGGCTTAGTACTCATCTTCCATGCCGGCGTCCGGTTTGTCCCCGGCGGCTTCGTGGGCGTCGACGTCTTTTTCGTAATCTCCGGCTTCTTGATTACCGGACTCCTAGTGCGGGAGATCCAGCGGGATGGCCGCATTTCACTGGCTCGCTTCTATGCGCGCCGAGCCAAGCGCTTACTTCCGGCGGCTGGACTTGTTCTTGTCGTAACGTCGATCCTTACCTGGTTGACCGTTTCTGTAGTGGAGTGGCGGACTTTCGGTCGAGACATCATTGGTTCAGCACTGTATGTAGTGAACTGGGTGCTGGCCGGACGATCAGTTGATTACCTAGCCGAGGACGTTGGCGTATCGCCGGTCCAACACTTTTGGTCCCTCGCTGTTGAAGAACAGTTTTATATTGTCTGGCCGCTGCTGCTAGTGGTGTTGGCGTGGTGGCTGCGCCGCCATGCCAAGGCGCGCACCCGCGTGGTGATGGGTATCGGGATCTTTGTATTGATCGTCCCATCATTCATTTGGTCTCTGTATTTAACCGAGGCAAATCCGGAGCGCGCATTTTTTGTTACGACAACCCGCCTGTGGGAGATGGGCATTGGCTCCTTCGTCGCAATTGGAGTGCCGCTCTGGCAAAAGTTTGCCCCGCGATTTTCAACAGTTTTTGGTTGGCTCGGTCTTGGTGCGGTGGTACTGAGCGGGTTTGTGATCAACAGCGAAACAGCCTGGCCCGGCTATGCCGCCTTGCTACCTACTTTGGGCACCGCAGCGGTAATCATCGCGGGCTTTACAGCGACTAAATATGGTCCGGGCATCTTACTGAGCTGGAAGCCCGCGGTATGGGTCGGCGGGCTTTCATACTCGCTTTATCTATGGCATTGGCCCCTGCTAGTTGCCGCGACCGCTTACTGGGGCGAACTTGGTGCGAAGCGGGGTCTGCTTGTCACGGCCTCTGCGTTTATACCTGCCTACATCGGCCATAAATTGGTAGAGAACCCATTCCGCTTCGCGCCCCCAATTGCAAAATCAAACCGGCTGGCGCTGTCGCTCGGCGCGAATTTCTCACTCGTGGGTGTAATTGCGGGGCTGGGATTAATTGTCGCCGTACCAAGCAGTGGCGGGGGGAGTGTTGCGCAAGGCGCCCAGCAGCGTGAAGCCTTGGGCGCAGCGGTATTCGACCAGCAAAATGGTGATGAATACGATCCAAACGCAGCGCTTGACGATATTGAATGGTTTGTTCCCGCGGCGACGGAGGCAACAGATGATGTGCCTGCTGCATACGACAACGGTTGTCACCAGAATCAAGTAGATGCTGACCCGATCCGGTGCGATTGGGGCGACGAAGACGGCGCAACGCAAATTGTTGTCGTTGGGGACTCCAAAATTGAACAGTGGGAGAGCGCCCTAGACGCCATAGCCGAAAAGCACGGATGGCACGTGATTTCCTACACGAAATCCGCATGTGCTTTCAGCTCTGCGATGCAAGTGGCAAAAGGGGAGCCATACGACAGTTGCGCTGAGTGGAACGAGAGAGTGTTCGACGAAATCCTTGCGATCGATCCTGCAGCCGTGCTCACTTCTAGCCGAGTAAGTGAGGCTCTGGAAGATCCGGTGGATGTTGAGAGCAGAACATCGGATGCATTAGTCGAAGGGTTAGTAGATGTCCGTACGCGCCTTGGGCAAGCGGAAATCCCCGTCATCACAATCATGGATAACCCAAGTCCCAAGGGGAACGTGTATGAGTGCGTAGCGGAAAACGAAGAGAACCTCGCCGCATGTGCCTTCGATATCGAAGGTGGCCGCGCCCGGAGTGGCTATGAGGTTCTTACCGAGGCTACGTCGCGTGTTGACGATGCCGTTCTAATCGATCTGACTGACCGCATATGCAGTGACGGGTCGTGCCCGCCCGTTATTGGAAATGTACTGGTGTATCGACAAGCATCACACTTAACCGATACGTACGTACAAACGCTCGAACCTATTCTTGAAGAAAGATTACTTGAGTCTTTTGATGAAATGGGAGTCGAGACAGGCACGTAGCTGACTAGGCAATAGCAGGTCCTGGCGGAGGCTAGTCCTCGTCAGCCAAAATCCGAAGGATCTCATTTGTCGCCCGTTGACAATTGTCAAAGTCATGGAAAGTGAACGACTTCCGGACCCGGTCGAGATAAAGGTCATCTGGCGCGCAGTCGCGTTGGAGAAAATACTCGATGGCGTCGAGCGTGCCTTCGAGTGTGTAAGTCACGGGCCCGAAGCCGTCTTTTTCAAAATCGAACCACGACGGTGCTGCGTGTAAACGCTCAAATTCTTCTCGATCGAATCTCGAGTAAATTACGGGCGTTTCCATAAAGGCAACATCAAAATGAACCGATGAGTGATCCGTAATGAAGAGATCACAGTTGGTGAGCTTTTTTTGAAAATCAAAGCCGTTGCCATGAAGGACCTTTATACGGCCGGAGGCAGTTGGGGATTTTTTGAAAAACGGCTCCACGTTGTAATGCGGTAGGAACTCGAACTGATAGTCGTATTCCTCAAGCAGTGACAATAGCCGGGGGCTTGTTAAAAGCGTGGTGATGAATGATTCATACCGGGATCCTTCAAATGGAGGAAGATCATTAATTCGGCTTTCGAAAAGTCTCGAAGGTAAGTATCGCCTCCAGGTGGGAGCGAACAGGATAGTGCGGCTTGCAGGTGTGGGTTTGAGTCCGTCATAGCGCGGCAAGCCGAGTTCTTTTATTCGCGTTCCGTAGCCTGAGCCCTCCCGTAAAGCCTGCGTTTCTCGCGGCGTTGCGGAGAGAACCGCATCATAACCTGATGCTCCTCGTTTTACGCCATACGGTGCCGCATGAATTCCATGCTTTAGGTATATCCGTCGTGAACCGGCCCGCCATGATATGTGGCGCACGTAGTCAAGATGTTTCCATTTGCTCGGAACTAAGTGGTGCGTTGCATATGCGCTTGCGATTACTTTCGCATGCAACATCAAGATTTGGTGCCGTAATGACGAGTGTCGAACAACTTTTCCGAGTTGTTCGACCTCTGCAAATTTGGGCGAAGACGGAGCGAGCACGTAGTACGCGTTTATATCCGGCCTATGCTGGCGCAGATATCGAAATAAATGTATGCCGTTATCCTGGGCGGTGTCCTGACGTTCGCCAATGAGCCATATTTCGCTTTTTCTAAATAGCGGTACCGTTATCAGACGGATGAGCCGCAGAAATCGCATTCTGCGCGCTACCGGGGCTCGTAATATGAAGTTTAGATCCTTGCGTAGTAAAAGGTTTCGCCATCGACGAGCATCTTGCTTACCGGTTCCCGCTTGGACTGTTAAGTAGCTGTTTTGTAGTCTCCCGGTTGTGTTCAGTAGGAACCGGAATCCTTTGTGATGGCCTTCTGCGGGGGGAACATAAATCGGGCGTGCCCCTTCGAGTGCCCCCGTACGACTGCGCAATCGGACCTCTACCGACTCGGTCGTATCCCCAACGAGCCGAAGCAACACCTCATATGTGCCGGAGTCAGCTTTCGACATATCCATGCGGGTGTGAAGATTTTCGTAATGGTGCTGGCCTGCCGCATTAAGCCGGGGCTCCAACTTGGCAGGTGATGAAACTAGCTCCGCACCCGCTGCATTTCTTAAAACGATTTGGTACTGCCACTGCGGTTGTGGCCCAGACACCGGTAAGTGTGTCTGGTTCCATACGGAAAATTCTAAAGTTCCGTCACTTACATCGATGTACTCCAGAAACAGTTTAAAGTGGCGAATTGTCAATTCGCCCAATGCCTGTTTAGTTGCTGAACCGATCGATGGTTTTAGCGCCTGCTGAATGTATTGCGATATGACAGTGCTGGGGCAGCTTCTGGCCGGCAATAAATCAGGGGCGGTGTTGTTACCGGTGTTTATCGATGTCTCGGTCTTCTCAAACCAACGGAGGAAAGAACGCGGAGATCTTTCTCGACGGAGCTCAGCTACCGTCAGGAGCGACGCCCCCAAAGTGGGAAGTAGTTGGCTGGCTTTGTCTGCTAGAGATGTTTGTGCGGTTTGCACCGGGATCATCTGGGCAAGTGTTGTGCTATAAACCTCGGCGGCTACTCGATCTTCGATTTCTTCGGGGAAAAGAACATAAATCTCGGCAGCCGAGAACTCTTCTGAGTCACGAATTGCTTCAAGATACCTATGTAAGCTCTTCGCCGACTTGTTATCTACAAGTAGTACAAATGAAAGGGCGCTCTTATCTGTTGCGAGGGCCATCAGGCGCGTACCTCTCCATCTCGTAGCGGGAAGTCGCTGTTTTGACCACCGTAGTAGTTGCTTGGCATGGATCTGCGAGAAGGGAACAGTGTGTCCAAATATTCTTCGGGACGCTGTGACGCTTGTATCGCATTAAAAGCATTCCTTAGGTGTTGCTCGCGCCGCGAAGCGTCACTTCCTAGAGCTTTCAAATCTGAGATTAGAGACTCGGGCCGATAGAACTCTACGGACGAAGCGAGATTAGTCCGTGCGCCGGACGGCACAAAAACTATCTTCCCCTCTTTAGTGGCTTTCCAAATGAGCGGATCTAACGAAACTTGCTCATGAGATGTGGGAGGTATGACTAGAAAGTCGATAGCGTTGATGAACTCGGAGAAGCTACTAGATCTTGAGTTCAATATGCGGCAAGAATCAGAGAGGATAGACCGAAATTGACTGGATACGCCCCAGATCGTCATGTCGAAGCCATGTTCAACAATCGGGTCGAGCCACAGTGACAACTCTTGATCTGTGAGTTGGAGAATGCCCGGGGCCCAAATCCCCAGATGCGGTGCTCTGTCGGTTAATTCTATTCGAGCACTATCTGTCACTGGTGGAAGAAGCGGTGGTTGGGGCGATGAAGTCGACTTTCGCTTCATAAAATGCGCCAAAAAGTTACGTTTTTGAGGCAGCCGAGGATACCAACATACCGAAGAGTTGAACTTGTCTTTCAAAAATGCGGTTATGTCGTGTCGGGACGAATTCGCATCTTGCAATTCACTATTCGTTGCCAACACGACCACGTTGTTCGTCTCAATTGTCTCTAAGATAAATGCTGGCATTGTGCGAATACTTGCTAGATCGCGAATAACGACCGTTTCAGCTTTCACTTGCCTGTCAACTAGGAGCCATTCGACGCGGCCCAATCGAATGAGTTCTGCGAGCTCTCCATTTGGTGCTTTAGGGCGGTCAATCAGATCTCGCGGTGCCAAGTATTCCTTGATGGCTACCTTATAGTTTTGGGAATTAAGATAACTTATCTCATCAGGCAGCGTGTGTGACTCGGCGGTGTCTCCCCCTAGGTTACCGAGCATTAGTACGTCGACGGACGTTGAAGTTGGAGCTTCAATACCCGTAATGTGACTGGGCGCGGGGAAGTTGGGACGAACAGATTCTTGATAGTGAAGAGATGGCTTACTTTGAGCGTTCTTGGCATGCCAGTGCCGAAAGTTCGCACGGTACTGAACTCGTGCTGGATGCGTATATAAATGGCGATAATCTGCTCGGGAAAGCGATCCGGGGGTCAACTGCACATACGCGAGCGGGTCTTCCAATATAGCGAAGCGTTCGGCTCCCACTGCAGTCTCGAATCTGCTGATAAATTCTGAGTCCGCGCCTCTGCGCACCGGATCGAAGGCGCCGAAATATTCTAGAAAATCTTGTCTACGCATAAGGAGCGAAGACAAATTTATTCGCTTTGGGGGCCGTCCAATGACAGTCAGTTGCAGATCATCCATCACTCGTATCGAATGACTTATCGTCGCGAGGGCTTCAGAATTGTTTTCGAGCGATTCAACATGCCGCCGGATCCTATCCGGATGCGACCAATCGTCCGCATCGTTGAATGTGATGTAATCCCCCGTTGCGGCAAGAACCCCGGCGTTACGTGCGCCATACGCTCCGCCGTTTTGCTCTAATGTGATTACTTTGATTCGTTCGTCTTCGGAGGCTAGCTGCTGTATGAGCTCGGCGTTCTTTGTTGACGCGTCGTCGCAGAGAATGACTTCAAGATTGCTCCAAGTTTGAAGAAGCAAGGAACGAACTGCGGTAAGGAAACTCTGATCCGGATTAAATACTGGGACGACGACAGTCACCCTAGGCCCATCACATGTAGCCGCTGAGTCACTCGAGGCACTCATTCTTTCGAAGAGTGTTCCGGCGCGATCGGCGAGTGCTATGGGTGAGAGCTCTGCATCTAAGAGTGGTTTATTAAACAGTTGGAGCCAGTTTGACCTGTCGGAGCCTGGCGAAATGCTGGGGTGCCGACTGTCTGTTGCAGCGGCCCACCAAACCTCAGCGGGAGCCTTAACGCGTCGAAGCTGCTTTATCTGATCCGTTAAATCTCCGTTGAGAGCAGCGCATTGCAACCAAACGCCAGCGAGCCTGCTTCGAATGGCAGTTGGGCCGCCTAACGTGTATGCGAAGTTGAATAGCGCCGAGGCGTCTTTAACGCGATCGTGTGCGTCGACTCGAGACGCGGTGACGTACGCAAACCATGCTACGCCTGTAGCGTCGAGGTGGCGTTTATGCCTTGACCGACCGGAATGGGCCTCGGCAATTAGATCGCTCGCATAGAGCTTCCCATTAGAAGCGAGTAAAGCGAGGTCGTCGTAAAATGAACCGGCAGGGTATGCGCCTGCGGCCCGTGCAAGTTCCGGCCAAGCAACGTTGTTGTATGCATCCATCACCGCGGGTCCGCTAGTCACCACATGCCTTTCATTGAGCAACGACCGACTCCGTAACATATCAAAACTACATAACGCCAAAAGTTTAAAGGTGCCGTCGCCGCTAGCATGTAGAGCCCAGGTGCAAGGAAAGCGAGAAGGCATAGCGTTGTTGATAGAGATCATGGGCCCTTCAGGAGTCGGCAAGTCAACCGTCCTGCGCGCGGCTTCCTTAATCCGTAAGGATCACTCTCCCGAGTGGTTTGCACCGGGAGAAATCGGGGATGAAGAACACGGCTCGGTGCGATCTGTAGATCAGACACAAACCGCAAAACTCGTAAATTTTACGCTCGAGGCAATCGCAGCCTCGAACATGATGGCTTCTCAAAAAATCACTGCAACTGCATTACTGGGCAGGTCGGCAAGGTGGCACGAGGAAATTAAAGAAGCGCATCAAGACGCGGTGCTCGTTCATGACGAACTGTTGCTCAACCGCTTGTACAGCACCTTGTTGTATTCGGAAAATTATCGTGATGACGCTCAGGCCTATTTACACCTTGCTCCGGCGCCCCACGGCGTAGTTGTGGCTTTCGCAGATGTTAATGAAATCGTCAAACGTGTTAAGAATCGGTCGCGTAATGTAAATGTTTACTACGGGCTAACAAGCGAAGATATGTTGAAAATAGTTTCACGGGCTTTGGAGTTTAGCGAGTTGGCATATCAGTATTTTCGGAAAGTTCGCGTTCCCGCTCTTTTATTGGACTTGGGTCAGCCGATAGAACGCGCGGCCGCTGAAATGCATCATTGGATAACCGAGCAGCGCAATCAGTTATGAGTCTGTCAAAGGGAATTTATTTGGTTCCGAGGCTCGGGTGGCGTAATAGGCCAACCCATTGTTCATTTGCGTTAACTAAAAAGCGGGAAATGTCGGTATTCCAGGTGTGTGAAGAAGCATCTTGTTGCCTTACATAAAGATAACCAATGTCATGTGGCTGGTAAATTAGCCCTCCCGCATTGGTAACCGTCTTGATCAAAGCACTATCGATAGCTCGTGGTAGTGATGGCCATCCACCCAGTTCCCGTAGGTCCTCCGCCGAAATAAGCATGGTCCCACCAGCGACCCGGTTCGTGTACGATTCCGGACTCCCGAAAACCCTTCTTACAGTGGTGTCTATCGCCTCTAGGTAGACGATGGTTGTTGTTTTGCCCACGAGCGTTGCACTTGAGTATTTATGTGCTGCTACGAGATCCCAAAGGTAGTCATCGCCATAAAAATCGTCATCATCTACTTTTGTTAAGAGTTCACCGGAGGCCATGGCGAAGGCAGAATCAACGACATCACCAAATATTTCGCTGGCGTGGAATTCTTTCACAACAAGTTGGCGTTTGTTAGCGACAGTTTGTAAATCTTTTGGCGCGGCGGCACCGTGCATTCCCACTACAATCTCCAAATGGGGGTAGTTCAATGCACTTAGACGTTGAACCATTGAACGCACTAGTTCTGGCCTTTTGCTCACCAACACGGCGCTGACGGTTGGAGCAATACTGATTAGAGGGACTAGCGCTGCTCGTCTTTGCTGCACGGCGCGTGCATCCCAAAGAAATTCACCGGGATTTCCCTGGATCGGAGAGCGCACCGCTTCCCGTAATTTTTCAGGTAACTGGGTAGAAATCTCTTCTGGAAGGCGAGTTATTGTAGTTCCGCGTCCAACAGCTTGTTGCACAAATTGCGCCACCATCGTACGGGCATCAGTGTTTGGGGCATCGCCGACAATTGAGAGTGAATGTTTTGTGTCCAGTTGTGCCAGCGCCGTGCTCAACGAACTATCCCATGGGCCGCGTTTTCGGCCCAGCCGCCAGCCGTTGCTCCCGAAGCTCAACGTTGCGCGTCTGTGTCTTTGAGCATCTGGAACGCGGCCAACTGGATTGTCGCTTTCGAGATTCACGACTCAAACTATACTGCGACTTTTACCGTATTGGGCTACCAGTAGCATGAAGAGAATGACACGGATGCAGGTCGTGGTTAACGCGCGAAACTCCAACACAACGGAGCTAGATCGCTGTATACAATCACTGCTTCGTCAAGTACCCAGCCTTGAGTTCTTTGCTTGTCCTGCGAGCGTATTCGAAGTGCTAAGTGAAAAATATGGTCAACGAATTACGAAGTTTGCTTCGTTTACTGCCCGTACCAAAACGCTCATCACGCGTCCAGAAATTATTTACGCTAAAAATAGTTTAAAGAGGCTCAACCACGAAGCGGGTAGCGCAACAGTGGCTCGGGTTTTAATTGCTGGTGAGGGGACCTACTTCGCAGCGTCTTTGTGGCAAGAAGGATTCCTACGCGACGAAAGAATTTCTGCTGATAAAGCCATCGAAGCCGATCTGGATTTCGACAGGATGCTGTTGTCACACCAGTCTCCGACTGCCCGCCGCTGGGTACAGGGAGAGACAGTCGGCATCGCCCGTCAGGGGACTGTGACAAACAACTTCTCCTATTGGTCAGCATTCACAAATATTCGCTTACGACTGCAACGAGCGCTGACGAACGTGCGGAAACGTCTGGGCACCTATAAGAGAAAGTATCTTTTGCGAAAGCAACGCCGATTGAATCAACGCACGGCGCGCTCATAGATCCAATCAGCGATCTGATGTCGTCTTGCTATGTAGGATGCACTGGCGTTCTGAATGACATGTTCAGTGGCGTGCTCTTGTTGCATCAAGCGCGTTGCGATTGCCTCCGTTATTCGGACTTCCTTAATATCGCCGCGATCAACCGAGGTGCGCGCATCGATTAGGGGGCGTGAGGGTGGGGAAAATGAACGCAGACTTGTATCGGGTGTGCCAGCCAATGCTTGGCTATAGACGTGGTCTGCTACTTCAAAGCCGCCTGCCGCACGGGGTAGGTCGGCACAGTTTTCCCGCAGTTCTTGTTGCACGCTAGCCCGAAGAAGTCGCTCGATTTCTTCAGTGAGATTCCCAGTGCTTGAGAGCGCTAACCCTTTGCTGGCTAAGCCACTGGCACGAGCCGATTGATCATCGGTGACATGATTTGTCGATGGAATAAGGAGCGTGGGAACCCGCATGCTCAATAACTCGTGTACCGCGTTGTAACCTGCCGCGCTAATTGCGACGTCAAAGGCGTGTAGGTGACGCGCTAGCGGGTAGACATCATTTAATACATGGACATTTTCAGTTGCTAGAGCGCCATGTTTCGCAATCGATTGACGCGTGATGACAATTTCCCACCCTGGATGGTGCTCTCGCACAATGTCGTTAACGGCCGTGATCATCGCGTCTACCGAGCCCAGCGCCCCGGAGCCTGGCGCCAGCAAGATCAGTTTCCCATCTGCCGGTAGCCCTAATTTGCGCCGCGCTGCTGTCTTCGATGGGCTCTTAAGCACGCTCGTGAGGCTTATCGGTCCAACACGGACGGCGTCGTGGCGACTATTTGTTGGGCCATTATCGAACTCCTCAGCGTAGTCACCTGGTTCTAGTGTCAAATCGAAATGCTTAGAAAGGTCTAGGCGTTTTTCAGGGACCCCTTGCTGCCACATGCCCCTGCGCACCCATATGAAACGCAACATCGGAAGTTTTTTACTCGCTTCGAGTAGGCCCAAATAGGGAACGACGCCGTCAAAAACCACGGCACTTGCCTGGACTTCTTGCGCGAGTGCCACGAGTCGATCTCGCAGGTAAGGGTGCCAACGATATGAGCGGTATCGAGTGCGGAGCTTCCTGCGCCATCCTGTTTTGGGAAGCCACATTGATTCTCGACTAGGGCAATATTCGTACAGCAGATCGTTAGACTTAAGTTCAGGAATTTCACCATTTCGATCCGCTTCCATTATTCGAGGCAGCGCAGCTGACAACGAAAAAAGGACCGGGCGAATCTTGTTTTCGGCGCTCATTATTGTCGTGAGCTGCCGGGATAAGTGCCCCATTCCGACGCCATTGCTAGTCATGAAAATAACGACGGGGCAAGAAGACATGTGCTCATGTTACCGCCATGATGCGTATTAGCGGGCAGATCGGTCTAAGGTAGATCGCGCTATGGCCACTTACCCAATCTGCGAATTTGTCGAACCTGACGAGAGCGAATTTCTCTTCAGGGTACGCCTGAGAGGCGGTGACCTTCCGGCCAACACGCGCAATACGCTGGTCTTGAGGTCGAGGAGCGGGAAAGTTGTCGCGGTCTCAGAAGCCACCGTTACCTGGCGAGTAAATACCACCGGCGAATGGACGCGGTCAGCGTTTAATTTCCGCATCAAGCATTCAGAATTGCCCGCCGGCGGGTTTCGCCTGGAACTTCGTTCCGAAGAAGCGGAAGCGGGGCGATACGTTGCGCCTTCTGCGGGTGTATTAGCAGAATCGCGGCCGCGACTGTTGGGTCGAACGCGGGTATTCCAGATTTTCCCGGGCTCCGGCAAGCAGGTCACCTGGATCCGTCTTGCGTCGACGAGCCGGAGCGCGAGATTCGCATGGAAGCTGCGGAATCTAGCGCGCGATGTCGCATTTTTTGCGCAACTTCGGCGGTTTAGTTGGTTGCGACTAGCGCGGTTTGTTACGAAACCCTTCGTCCCGCGCGGAAAAATCTGGCTCATCGGCGAGCGACCAGAGACCGCACGGGATAACGGCGCGGCATTTTTCGAGTATCTGCGCCAAGAACGCCCCGCCGATCCGATTTTCTACGTAATTACGCGGGAGAGTCCCATGCGCGGACGAGTAGAAGCGCAGGGAAACGTCATTGACCACTCCAGTTTTCGGCACCGGGTTTTTATGCTGCACGCCAAAGTGTTGGCAAACGCGTATTCGATCAAACACATGCTGCCTTCAAATTGGCACCCTGGCGCCTACATGAAGCAGGCGACGTGGCGTTTAGGCGCCCGGCGCGTCTATCTAAAACACGGGATTCATCTCAGCCCGTACGCTGTTAAGCGCGCAAATGGAGGCTATGACCTCTTCTTGACAGCCGGGGACCCCGAACATCAGGCGTTGGAGGAGACATCGGGGTATTCCCGGCAGTTGGCTAAGACGGGTTTGGCGCGGTTTGACAACCTGCTCACCAACCGCCCTGCAGCTAGCGGTCGGATTCTGTTTATGCCCACATGGCGCAGATATCTCGCTCCGCCGCTATTTGGCGGGCGTACCGGATCGACCATTCCCTTTGAAGGCTCCGCCTATGAAGCTTTCATGGAGTCATTTTTAAGAAGCCAGAAGCTGGACGCAATTTTGGAACAACACGACCTCAAACTCTTGATGATCCCGCACTACAACTTGGCTTCTAACTTTCACGCGGGCTTCTCGCCAAGTCCGCGTATCGAAGTAGGCGATGCGAAGACTGCGAATATTCCGCAACTGCTGAAGGAGTGCGATGCGTTAATCACCGATTACTCATCCGTGCACTTCGATGTTGCTTATGTTGGCTCCCCAATTATCTATGCCCAATTCGATCAAGAAGACTACAAAAACCTGCATGGAGCATCGTCCTGGTTCGATTTTCAGCGAGACGGTTTTGGCCCTGTAGTATCGACTGCTGCCGAAACAGTTGGAGCATTGGAGCACTACGCAAAAAGAAATTTCGAGCGCGAAGCGCTGTATACCGACCGGTTAGGACGCGTCTTTGAATACCACGATCGCGCTAACCGGGCGCGCATCGCTCAGGCGGTTGATTCACTCGTCCCGTAATACGGAGGGCTTGGCGTCGAACCAGCCAAATTAGCAAGTAGGCTAGTCGAAGTTGCAAGGCCTTTTCGAATGTAACTTCCCGCTAAGCACGAGTTGTTATCGACAATGCAAGAAAGAGGAACGAACATGGCGCAAGACGTAGTGGTCGTGGGGCTGGGCTACGTGGGTCTACCACTGGCGCAGGAAGCTTCACGAGCAGGTATGCGCGTGCTGGGCTTCGATGCAAGTGCTGCTGTTGTCGACGGACTAAACGCGGGAAAGTCCCACGTGGATGATCTGACCGACGCCGATATTTCAGAGATGGTCAACCACGGTTTTGAAGCCACAACTGACTCAAGTCGGATTTCCGAGGCGAAGGTCGCTGTAATCTGCGTCCCGACGCCCTTGTCAAACGACGGCCTGCCTGACCTTGCATATGTAAAGAGTGCTGCCGGGGCGATTGCAGAGAACCTAAACCCTGGCATGCTTGTAATCCTTGAATCAACCACCTATCCCGGCACAACGGATGAGATTCTCCGGCCGATCCTTGAGAGCACGGGCCGTCGCGCTGGTGAAGACTTCCACCTGGTCTTCTCCCCGGAGCGTATCGACCCAGGAAACGAAAAGTTCGGAGCTAAAAACACTCCGAAAGTCGTCGGAGGCCATACCCCAGCATGTGCTGACGCTGCAGTCGATTTTTATGGCAAGTTCATTGACAAAGTCGTAAAGACTAGCGGCACCCGCGAAGCTGAAACAGCAAAACTGCTGGAGAACACCTACCGGCACATCAACATTGCGCTGGTCAACGAAATGGCGCAGTTTTGTCATGAACTGGGAATTGACCTTTGGGATGTTATCGACGCCGCAAAAACCAAGCCGTTTGGTTTCCAAGCGTTCTATCCCGGTCCCGGCGTTGGGGGTCACTGCATCCCGATCGACCCCAATTACCTTTCCCACAACGTCCGAGCCAAGCTCGGATACCCCTTCCGATTCGTTGAGTTGGCGCAAGAGATCAACGCCACGATGCCCCAATACGTGGTTCGACGCGCTCAAGACATATTGAACGATGATTCAAAGGCGCTTCGCGGCTCCACCGTGCTCCTGCTCGGTGTTACATATAAGCCAAACATCGCAGATCAGCGCGAATCGCCGGCAGTTCCAATTGCAAAACTGCTTTTGAATGCCGGAGCGAACGTGCAGTTCCACGACCCCTTTGTTGCGCAGTGGGACGCGATGGCCGGCCGGGTACCTCGCGCGGAGCAATTAGAAAACGCCGTCGAGGAGGCGGATTTAACGATCCTGCTGCAAAACCATTCCGACTACGATATTCCCGCCCTGGCCGCAGCCTCTCAAGAGTTCTTTGACACCCGCGGTAAAGCACCACGAGGGGACAGGGTCTACCGACTGTGACCCAAAATTCGGATGATTCCGGCGAAGAACTTCCAAGCATCTCGCCATTTGAGGCCGAACAACTCGCCGCCCAACACTCGCTGACGCGAGTAGGTGTTCGCCCCCCGTTTGGTCGATACGTAAAACAAACCTGGGAAAAGCGCCGCTTCCTATGGACGTTAGCGTCATCGCAAGCGGTTGCTCGGAATCAAAATAATTATCTGGGCCAACTTTGGGCGGTATTAAACCCGATACTGCTCGCCTTCGCCTATTGGCTGGTGTTTGGCCTCCTGCTTAAAACTCGAGAAGGAACGACCAACTACGTTGCTTTCTTGACCAGCGGTATTTTTACGTTCGTTTTCATCTCGAGCACATTGACCTCCGGATCGAAATCAATCGTTCGTAACACGGGCTTAATCCGCGCCCTGCGCTTTCCCAGGTGCTTGATGCCGCTGTCGGTGGCCCTAGCCGAACTGGTTGCCGCAATCCCGGCTTTCGCGGTGCTGGTGCTAATCGTCGTGGTTACCGGTGAATCACCATCATGGTCTTGGCTTCTCCTCCCGGTCGCCCTCATTAACGTTTTCTTGATAAATAGCGGGCTTGCAATGATTGCCGCGCGAATTATTGAGACATCACGCGATCTTGGAAACCTGATCCCGGTGACCATCCGGCTGCTGCGCTATATTTCGGGAGTATTTTTCAGTATCGAAGCTTATGCTGGTACTGGAATTCTTGGAAATATTATGTATTACCAGCCCGTAGCCACATCACTTTCGATGGTGCGGCAGAGCTTGTTAGGAGAATTTCCTCCTACACTGTCGCTATGGCTCGTCGGTTTCGGTTGGGCCGGTGTCTTATTTACGGTCGGTTACATAGTGTTTTGGCAGGCGGAGGCAAAGTATGGCCGGGGCTAGTGCTCAAGGAACGCCATCCGTCATTGTGTCGGAACTGGACATCATCTACCGCGTCTATGGGGCCCGCTCAAGCGCTTTAAATAACGCCAAACGAAGTTTTGGTCAAAGACTACTGCAGCGCCGCCCCACCACCGGAGTTCGCGAAGTGCACGCGGTAAAGAACGTCTCGTTTATAGCCAACCATGGTGAATCTATTGGAATTATTGGGCGAAACGGGTCCGGAAAGAGCACCTTGCTCCGTGCCGTTGCAGGCCTCATACCCCCGACTAGGGGCCAGGTTTACATTTCTGGCGAAGCGTCGCTGCTTGGCGTTAACGCGGTCTTGATGCGACAACTCTCCGGTTACCGAAACATCATGATCGGTGCCCAAGCCTTGGGCATGTCGCCCAAGGAAGCAGCCAGCAAGGTCGATGAAATTGTTGAATTTGCCGGAATCGGAGACTTCATTGACCTCCCGATGAGCGCGTACTCATCCGGCATGGCAGCCCGCCTGCGTTTTGCGATCTCGACAGCCGCAGTTCCCGATGTGCTGATGATCGACGAAGCTCTTGCTACCGGCGATGCTGCTTTCAAAGAGCGCAGCCATGAGCGCATCAGCGAGATTAGAGAGCGGGCCGGAACGGTATTTTTGGTCAGCCACTCCGCGTCGACAATCAAAAGCATTTGCAAACGTGCTTTGTGGATGGACCAGGGCCGACTCATCATGGATGGCCCGGCTGAAGAGGTCGTAGCGGCATACACCAAGCGATACGCGAAGGCACGGCCAAAAAAGTCAGCGCGCTCATCGAAGAAACCGGCGTCCAAAAAAGAACCAAAATCTTCGACTGATCAATCAAATAAGTGACTGATCGCATGGGCCCGATGCGCGTTTTGGTCGTAACAATCGTCCACAACCCGGACGATGCTCGCATCCGCTATCGACAAATAGCTTCACTTCTGAGCAGGGGAGTAGAAGTAACGTATGCCGCCCCGTTTCGTGCCTTTGACGTGACCCCGACTCCTGATTCGGGGCTGAGCGCGATCGATTTACCGCGGGCACGGGGCAAAAGGCGCCTGCGGGCCATTCGAAAAGCCCGAAAAATCATAAAGCAGCAGGCTCGGCGACACGACGTCGTGCTAATCCATGACCCCGATCTTTTGTTGGCGCTGCTTGCTTCTGGTGTCAAAAATGTGGTCTGGGATGTCCACGAGGATTCGGCGGCCGCAATTGAGGCGAAGCAGTGGGTCCCCCCATTGCTACGACGACCGGTGCGCAAACTGATTCGAGTATTTGAGCGCTGGGCGGAAAAGCGCTTTCCACTGCTGCTTGCGGAATATGAATACCAGGACCGATTCCGTCGAAACCACTCGGTGGTGCCCAACACCGTAGTCCCGGCAGCCAAACCAGCATTTCCGTCCAATAAACGAGTTGTGTACTTAGGAAGCATCACCCACGAGCGCGGCGCAGATACATTATGTGAGCTGGGCCAGCTCATCGCGCACGACGCCGATTCAGCCCTGGAGTTGCACGTCATTGGACCAGCCTGGGACACCCAATCGGAATTCCTCATGAAACAAGCGCATCGGGCCGGCCATCTTATTTGGCATGGCTTTCAGCCCCAAACTGTTGCGCTCGATCAGCTAGATGGCGCACTGGCCGGCTTAGCTTTATTGCAGGATTTGCCGAATTATCGGCACTCGATGCCCACGAAAGTCCTCGAATACATGGGCTATGGCGTGCCGGTAATAACTACGCCGCTGCCGTTACCGGCGAAACTAGTTGACGACTCTGCCTGCGGTTTTACCGTGCCCTTCGACGACGCCGACGCCGTTTTTGCACGTCTTAAACAGCTCGATTCTGACGCGGATATGGCCATAGAAATGGGTAATAACGGCTGGAACACCGTTAAAGAATCCTACGACTGGAAAGTCGGCGCCGATGTCTTCTTCCGCAGCCTGAAAGCCGCGGCAAACAACTTTTAGTCACCACTTAAGTCGCCAAACCCCGCCTCGCGAGGGGTGCTAGTCACCAGACTCTGTTTCGGGCGGGGGCGTTCCTGCGGCGACGTCTGCAAAGAATCCGGGGAGCGCATCTGAATCTAATTGCACCGCCGAACCAACACCACCGGGGCGGTAGTTGGTGGAGGCGATC
>JAJYRW010000244.1 GCA_021793895.1 Actinomycetes bacterium | reverse complement strand
CCGGTGATCGTTCCGCCAGTGCCCACACCGGCGACAAAGTGGGTGATTTTGCCTTCCGTGTCGTTCCAGACTTCCGGGCCGGTGGTGGCGTAGTGCGCGGCAGGGCCCTGCTGGTTGGAGTACTGATCGGGTTTCCAGCCGCCCGGGATTTCGCGGGCCAGCTGATCGGAAACTGAGTAGTAGGAGCGCGGATCATCCGGTGCGACAGCGCTGGGAGTGACGACTACTTCAGCGCCATAGGCCTTGAGCACGTTGCGCTTATCTTCCGAGACCTTGTCGGGGCAGACAAAGATGCAGTTATAGCCCTTGCGCTGGGCCACCAGGGCCAAGCCGACGCCCGTGTTTCCGGACGTCGGCTCGATGATCGTGCCGCCGGGCTGGAGGGCACCGGTGCGCTCGGCCTCTTCCACCATGGGCAGGGCGATGCGGTCTTTGGCGCTAGCGCCCGGGTTGAGGTACTCCACTTTGGCCAAAATGGTGGCGCTCAATCCCTCGGATACAGAGTTCAAGCGCACCAGCGGGGTGTTGCCCACCAGGTCAATGATGTGCTCGGCAAATTTCATGACGCTCCCCTAGTTCGGCGCCTCACGCGCACACCACGAGTAGTTAGTTAGTCACGGAAGATGGCGATTAAACGCAGCAGTTCCAGGTAGAGCCACACCAACGTCACGGTCAGACCGAAGGCCGCCGTCCAGCCATAACGCTCGGGCACGCCCTGCTTGACGCCGCGCTCAATCGCATCAAAATCAACGAGGAGCGAAATCGTAGCCAGGATCACCGCGACGACACCGATGATGATGCCGATGGGCATGGTGCCCAGGATCGGAATGTTGACTTCAACCGAGCGCAGGCCAAAGGCGCCAAAGTCGCCGCCCGCGAAGAGCATGATTCCAAAGTTGATGAGGGCAAAAGCCAGGTATCCCACGAGCGCGATCAGCAGGAATCGGCGCATCTTTGAAGTAACGCGAATTACGCGGCTGGTGTAAAGAACCAGCGTCACGGCGAAGGTAGCCACCGTTGCTAAGACCGCTTGGAAAACAATTCCGGGGTAGATCGCTTCAAAGAACGCGCTGATTCCACCCAGAAACACGCCCTGCGCGACGGCGTAAGCAATGATCAGCGGCTTGCTGGGTTCCTTGCGGAAAGCGTTAATGAGCCCCAGTACGAGACCAGCGATCGCGCCAACGATAAACAGGCCGGGCAGCGTGAACCAGGTAAGAGCGCCAACGGCAACGATGATTCCTAATAGCGCCGAGGTGCGGGTAATGACGTGGTCATACGTCATGCGACCGGTGTCGAGGGGGCTGGCCGCTGGGGCCTGATACATCTGCTCGAGCTGATCCGGTTGCTGCCACTGCTGGGCTCCTTGGGGCTGCGGGGCGCCATAGCCCTGTTGAGGTGCGCCATAGCCCTGTTGCTGGGGCGCCGCGTACCCCTGCGGGGTGCCATAGCCCTGCTGCTGCGCACCGTAACCTTGCTGTTGCGCGCCGTAACCTTGCGCGGTGCCATATCCCTGCTGGGGATGGCCGCTTTGTCCTGTTGGAGCCCGGTAGGTCGAGTTTTCTTTGAAGGCGCCGTGTGAGCGCAGAACTGGACTTGCCATTTTGGTGGATTCGCTCCTGAGAGTAGTCGTTTACCAAAGTAGATTGTATGTCACTTATCCCGCGGTAGGGGAAGTGACAAGCGATACTGATCTTCGTGGTGCTGCCTGTGCTTGGTTAGTTAACCTTAAAGACGTGAGCGAAGAAGAAGTCCCCAAGCGCCAGCCTCGAGCCCACTATCGGCGGCTGCGCGTGAGTCGTTCACTTGAAGATCTAGCGGGGCGGGTCATTCGCGGCACTGGCACTCCCACGCACGTTTTCGCCATTCCGGCGGCCGATGACGAGGTGACGCAGCGCCATGCGCGCTCGGTAATTGACCTGTGTTTGCGCGTGGGTGAAGCGATGCTCGCAACCGGGGCTTCCGCAGCCGACGTGGTCGCAACCGTCCTTCGCATCAGTCGGTCCTACGGCATCATGGGCATGCACGTGGATATCACGTTCACCTCAATCGTTGTGTCCATCCACCGCGGCATGGAAGAAGACCCGATCACCGTGATGCGAGTGGTGAAACTGCGCACCACCGACTACACCCGGCTGCAAAACGTTTATCGCCTCATTGAAGACATCGTCGAGGTCGAAGAGCCCATGGACGTCTTCGATGCGCGTGAAGCATTAAACGAAATCATGAAGCGCCGGCGCCCCTACCGCCGGTGGGTGCAAGTATCGGGAACGGCGATTTTGGCAGCGGGCGTCGCCGCGATGTACAACGTCAGCTTCATTCTCGTTTTAGTCGCGGCCGGATCGACACTGCTATCGCAAACAGTTAGTCGCAAAATGAGCCGCTGGGGCATCTCAGAATTCTTTACCCAGATGGCGGCAGCCTCGCTAATCACGATCATTGCCGTCTTTATGTACTGGCTTCGTTCCGTGGGCATTGAAATACCCGGCGCCAACCATCCCACAGTAATTGTGATCTCCGGAATCATAATGCTGTTGTCCGGAATTGGTGTCACTGTCGCAGCGCGCGATGCGATCGACGGCTACTACGTCACCGCCTCGGCCCGCGGCATGGAAGTCATCATGCTGACACTAGGGCTTGCGATTGGGATATCCCTGACACTGGGCGTGGCTTTGCGTTTGGGGCTGCCCGTCACTATTGGCACGCAGCTGGGAAGTCGCATTGAACTGGTGCCGGGACTGATTGGTGTGACACTCGTTGGGCTCGGCTTTGCGCTGAGTTCCTATGTGCGCCTGCGGCAAGCCCCGCTATTTGTTCTTGTTGCGGTAGCGGGATTTGCCGTCCACGCGCTGATTATTCCGTTCGTGGAACAACCTGGGCTGGCTCCCGGAATTGCCGGCACAGTTGCCGGAATCATCGGCTACCTGGCGTACCGGAAATTCAAGATCCCAGAAACTGCGATGGGAATGGCGGGCATTGTCGGCCTGATTCCGGGGCTGGCCGTGTACCGGGCGCTGTATACCTTTATGGATTCCGAATACGCCATGACCGACGCGCTGCCCGCCCTCATTGTGGCTCTTGCCACCGGAATGGGGCTGGCCGCCGGAACCAGCATTGGTGCATTCATCGCCCGGCGGGCGTTCGGGCTCGACCGCGCCGCGCTGTTGGCGTCTCGGCGCACGGTGCGCAAATAGGTTCGATAAGCCTGCGCGACATCAAGCCGCCACAGCACAAATCGCCGCGGCGGCAAAGAAGCCTGGCGCTTAAACCCGCGCCCTACTGCCCCTTCACGTTCACCAACTGGCGCAGCGTGTGGTCGATCGCGACCAACTCTTCGGAGTCGCGCATCACAACGTCAATGTCCTTATAGGCCGAGGGGATCTCATCAATAAACGCCGGCAGATCACGGTATTCAATATCGCCCATCTGCCCGCGCAGGTCGTCATGGCTGAATTTTCTGCGCGCTTCGGTGCGGGAGTATTGCCGCCCGGCGCCG
>JAJYRW010000243.1 GCA_021793895.1 Actinomycetes bacterium | reverse complement strand
TGTGGACGACGGCGCGGGCGGCACGAATGGACCGTTACCGCGGTGCAGCGTGCCTTTCGCCTCGTGTTCGGCGATCAGTTCGGAGAGCAAGATGCGCAGGTTTTGGGCATGCCCCTCGCCGGCCATGTGCGTGACGATGTAGCCCTCGGGGTCGATTACGACCAGGGTTGGCCACGCGCGTGCAGTATATGCCTGCCAGGTCAAAAGTTCCGGGTCGTCGAGGACGGGGTGATTTACCTCGTAACGTTCGACGGCCGCGGCGAGCGCATCCGGATCGGCCTCGTGCACGAATTTTGGTGAATGCACGCCGATGACCACGAGGGAGTCCGCGAACTCCTCCTCAATGGGGCGCAGCTCCTCTAGGACGTGCAAGCAGTTGATGCAGCAGAAGGTCCAAAAGTCTAAGACGACGATTTTGCCGCGTAAACCGGCCAGATTAAGTTCTTTCCCACCCGTATTCAGCCAGCCGCGACCCGCCAATTCGCTTGCGCGCACGCGCGGAAGACGCGGGGCTGCCAAATTTTGATCAGTCACGCCTTCTAGTCAACACTGTGCGGCCGCGCGCGCGGGCAGCGGGCGCGGTATTGGGCAGCTGTTAAACGGCCGGCGGCGGCGTGCGGTCGTCATAGCGTTCAACAACCTCGCGGTGCGAAGTGTTAGAACGCTGAGCATTCAAAATCAGACCAATGATTAGGCCGAGAACGCCCACACCAACGCAAATCCAGCCGATCATGGCGAGGTCGACGACGTCGGTGGCGTTTGGGACGGCCAGAGCCAGGATGAGACCAACTGCGATCAGGAAAATACCAATGCCAATACCCATGGTTTTCAGTTTCCTTCCGTTGTGGACCACGGCTTTCAAGCATCAGCGTCTCACCCTTTGCGGGGGCTCGCCCGTTGGAAGAAATTACTCTGAGCCGTCAGGCCTAGATGGTGCGACGCTCTGCCGAGCCCGCGTGGGCTCCTGTTGTGCTTGCGCGGCAAGCATCGCGTTATAGGCCTTTAGTTCGGCATCATCGTCACGGGCAGCGCCGCGATCGTAGCGGCGCGCAGCGCGTTCTTCGGATTTTGCCCAGCCCATTACGGTGAGGATCGCTAAGAAGAGGGTTGGGATTTCCCCAATGGCCCAGGTGATGGAGCCGCCGACCACTTGGTCTTCCAGCGCCGTGCCTCCCCATGGCCTTCCCATAAGCCCGAACCAGTCGGCAACGAAAAGGCTCTGGCTGGAAATAATCGCGATTCCGAAGAACGCGTGGAAGGCCATCGTCGCGATGAGCAACATGATGCGAAGCGGATAGGGCGGCCGTTTCGGCCCGGGGTCAATCCCAACCAGGACCGAGGCAAAGAGGTACCCGGCGAGCAGGAAGTGCACCATCATGAACACGTGGCCGACATGGGTTCGCAAGGCCAGTTCAAACCACGGCGTGTAATAGAACAAGATCATCGAGCCAGCGAAGTTTAAGGCTGCAACCGCCGGCAGTGCCATGAACTGTCCGAAGCGCGAGTTTACGAGCAGCAGCACCCACTCTCGCAGCCCGCGGGTTCCATCATGGCGCGCGGTCGATGCCCGCAACAGCAAGGTGATGGGCGCACTCACGACAAAGAAAATGGGCACAAACATGACCAGGAACATGTGCTGGATCATGTGCATGCTGAACAGCACGCGCCCGTAAGCGGCCGGACCGCCGGAGGAAACCCACAGCAATAAAATGCAGCCCACGGTCCAAGTGACCATGCGCAGGGCAGGCCATTTATCGCCGCGGCGACGCAGTTTCAAAAAGCCCGTTAGGTAGCCGCCGAAAAGTACGGCAGTAACAATAACGAACAACAGGTCGATTCGGGTCTGGGTGAACCAGGCGGCAGCAGTCAATTCTGGTGGCAGCGCCTCGCCCGTCAAAATCTGGGCCGGGGTGGGGTTGGGCGGCAATTCTTGCGGTACCGGCGGAGCCGTCGAAGACAGCGCCACCCCAACACCGATCGTCGTGGCCATGATTGCGACTTCTGCGCCGGCAATACGCCAGAAATGGCGCAGCGCTGCTGCTTGGGTAGAGGCCGCAGCCATCTGGGGGATAACCCATTGGCGGTGGAGGTAACCAGCTATCCCCAGCGCTCCGATCAGCACCGTTTTCACGATGAGTAGCCAGCCATATTTCGTGGTCAAATCTTCCCAAGAGGCGATGCGCAACCATGCGCCGGCCACCCCGGAAATGAACACCCCGACAAAGGACCAGAGGGCGAGGGTCGAAAAACGCTGCGTAGCGCTTACGAGATCATCGCCGAGATGCCGGGCTACCATTGCCAATATTGCGAGCCCACCACACCAAATCGCGATGCCGAGCAGGTGGAGGCCCATCGCGGTCACGGCGGTGTGATGGCCTTCGGTGCCGGAAGCGTGTCCGGTAATTGCCTGCGGAATTATCGCAATGATTCCAAGCACGATAGGCCAGCCGGCCTGGGACGGCCGCTGCACCACAACCGCTACCACGGTCATGATCGCGACAACCACAACCTGGATGGCAAGCGCCCGTCCCAGGTCGATGCGGATCATGAAGTCCCAAAGTTCGTCCCCGAAACTGGGGGACGTCATCTCACTGCCCGAGGTTCGCGCATATGTCAGAACGAGCTGCACGATCGCGAGGGCTGTCCACAGCCCGGAACTAATTGCCCCGATCTGAAGCGTCTTCATCCACGCTCGGGTGCGGGGCGGAAAGGCGGTCGCGAGCATCAGGAACGCGCCAATCGCGAGCGCCTGCGCTAGTTGCAGCACAGTTGTGACGATCGGCAGCCCCCAGCGCACGGCTACCCCCGGATCGATGAGGAGGGTCTCCGTGGATGCTCCGGAAAACCAGGCAGCCAAAACAACGCCGACGATGGCAGCCGGAATTGCCGTAATCAGCGCAGTTTGTCGAGAAACACGGCCCACATGCACGGGGGTCGCGAGTGTTTCGCCCATGTTCTTAGGGTACGTCGCGATAGAAATCAGCGATACGCGCGGTCAACTCGAACCGAGCGCGAGGTTCGGCCGCTTAATAGAAGACCGCTCGCGTTACACGACGTGGCCCGAACGCCCCACACCCATGGCACGGTGGTGGCGTTCGGACCTCATCGCTTACGTCCCGCGACTCCCCTAAGTTGCAGGTACGGGTTCGGGGTTCACCTGCGCTGACGCGGGTGAGGCGGTTGCCAACTCAGTATTATCTGCTGTGGTACGTGGCGCCGTCCTAAATGAAATGCGACTAAGGACGACGGCACTCACCGTGGCGAGCGCCAGTACTGCGAGCGCGGCGAGGCCCGCCAGAGCCGACGTCGACCAGGTACCTTCGAGGAGGAAGATCGACGATATTGAGCAACTCGGAACTCCTAAGAGCACCAAGAACCAACCGGAAAACGCGGTCAGTTTTTGAGCATCGAGTGCGAGCAGCGCAAAGAACAGCGACCACATAATCGCCCAGGTGAGCCAAATCACCGCAAAGATTGGATCAGCAGCGGCCGTGGTGA
>JAJYRW010000242.1 GCA_021793895.1 Actinomycetes bacterium | reverse complement strand
ATGAGTGCGCCGAACGTCCCGGTGATTGCTAGCACCAGTGCAGCCGTGTAAACGACGCGCGAGTTTTTGGTCCAGCGCCTCAGCCGGGCAATAACCTTGCGTATAAGAATGCGCATGCAACAGCGTCCTTAGTATCTTTCATCTCGGGCCAGTTAGAAGTGCCTGAGACATGCGCGTATCTCCGTTTTGCGCAGCACATCAAAGCGGACCTTTCTTACGGGTAAACGGATAGCAAAAAGCTATCGGATCCGATAGTACCGGTGCGGGGTGACATTAAGGGTTAGGCAGGCTATTACTTACCTAAACGCCGCTCCCGTGCTGCGAAGGCCCGCAAAGCGCGTAAGAAATCTACGCGGCGGAAATCCGGCCAGAAGGCCTCACAAAAATAGAATTCCGAGTGCGCTGATTGCCACAGCAAGAAACCCGAAAGACGCTGTTCCCCCGAGGTGCGAATGACTAAATCCGGGTCGGGTTGGCCCTTGGTGTAAAGATGCTCAGAGATCGCATCGACATCGATACGATCGGCGATTTCTTCCACCGTAACTCCCGCTTTGGCCTGCTGAAGCAACAACGACTTGACCGCGTCGGCGATTTCGCGCCGCCCGCCGTACCCAATAGCAACGTTCACGTACATGCCATCGACGTCCTGGGTGGACTTAGCCAACTCCTCAAGGCGCTGGGCCATCGCAGCCGGAAGCACGTCGAGTGCGCCCAGAAGAGTTATACGCCACTTGCGCGTTTTGGCAAGGCGAGCGACGGCGTCCTCAATTATTGCTAAAAGCTCATCAAGTTCTTTTGCTTCGCGCTCGAGATTGTCGGTAGAGAGCATCCAGAGAGTGACGACCTCGACGTCGACCTCCTGGCACCAGTCCAGGAGTTCAAGGATTTTATCGGCCCCACGGCGATGGCCGGCAGCGGCGGAGGCGCCAAAGGTGCGAGCCCAGCGGCGGTTGCCATCCAAAATAACGCCGACGTGGCGGGGCAAATTACCCGCGGGGAGGTTGCGCGCGAGGCGGCGTTCATAAAGGCTGTACAGCACCGAGGGTAAGCGCATAAACACTCCGGAAACGATTTGTTAATAGCGGTTCCACAGTACTGCCCCGGGGGTGAAGTCCCGTGCAGCAACCCGGGCGGGTGTTGTGGACGCGTGCTGCGGGCAGTCTGGGCGCGGTTGTGGACGCGCGCTGCGGGCAATCCCGGCGGGCCGCTGTGGACAAGTGCGGGCCAAATAACTTACGCTTCCGTAACCTACGTTAGCGTAGGTTACGGAAGATGCGAAGAGGTTTCGAAAGCCGCCTCGCTGGAGTTCAACCGAGATGCACCAGATAAGGCAAGTAGGCACACATGGCTGAAAAACCCGAAAGCGAGACCATCAAGACGACGATCGAGACCGCCAGCGGCAAGGTGCGCAGCCGGTTCGAAGAGGTCGTTACGGCCGTCAAACCCAAACTGCGTGGCTGGATTCACCTGGGGATGTTCCCCGTCGCCGTGGTGCTGGGGATCATCCTTATTGCGCTGGCGCCCACGACTGCCGGCAAAGTGACGTCCGCAATTTTTGCGCTAACCTCTGCCCTGCTTTTTGGCTGCTCGGCTCTCTATCACCGGCGCACGTGGTCGCCGCGCGTGACGTTTTTCTTACGGCGGCTCGATCACTCGAATATTTTCCTGATCATCGCCGGCACCTACACCCCCATTGCATGGTCGCTGCTGGAACATGACACGGCGGTGCGGCTGCTGTGGATCGTGTGGGCGGGCGCGCTGACTGGGATTGGGCTACGCATGCTTTGGCTCAACGCCCCGCGCTGGCTATTCGTGCCGCTTTACGTCGCGCTTGGATGGGTGGCCGTTTGGTATCTGCCTACGTTTTGGCGGGTATCTGGGCCAGGTGTGGTGATCGCGCTGGCTATAGGTGGGTTGAGCTACACGGTGGGCGCGGTGATTTATGGCACCAAGTGGCCCAACCCCTCGCCGAAATGGTTCGGCTTCCATGAGGTGTTTCACGCGCTAACCGTCTTGGGATTTGTGGGAACGTACGTTGGCGCGAGTATTGCAGTGTATTCGGCTTCGGCTTAGTTTGTGCGCGGTGGACTGTTGCGCGAAAGTGGAGCGAAACGCACGCGTAGTCTGCTTTGCGCTCCAACGAGTGCGGAAAGTCCGCGACTTGGGCCTCTGCGGAGCAAAGTGCACGCTTGACGCGCTTGAAGCGCCACGCTGATCTCGCTGGACTTCGGCCACGACTCCTGACAGAGGGACTCAGCGTCAAGTTGGGCACCCCGACCCATTGATCTACAGTCTCCGATCACCATGGGGAACCCACAGTTGATCGGTGCTGCCCTAAACCATGCGCTTGGGGTAGCGACTATTAAGCGCATGGCCACCGCGATTCGCACTGCCATCGAGCAGAGCAAGAAGAAATTTCACGTACTGACGGTTGCAGAAACGCACGCGCTCGGGTTGAGCCGCGGGCAAGTTGCGCGCCTCGTCGAAGCTGGACATTGGCAGCGCTTATTTCGCGGAATTTATCTCACACACTCCGCATCACCAAGTTGGTTTTCGAAGGCTCATGCTGCACTTCTGTTAGGCGGCCCACGTGCCGTACTCACTCACGAGTCCGCATGGTTTCTTAATGGCTTGCAACCGAGGCCGCCCAGCATCATTACCGTGAATGTTCCGCCGGAATCGCGACTGAAACCGCGGCGCGGGATCCGGTTCGTGCGCAGCGTGCATAATTTCCAACCGGTTGGGAAGCTCCGACGAACTACGCCCGAGCAGACGCTTCTTGATTTACTTAGTTTGCAGCACGATCCGCGTGAAATAATCGGATTGATATCTCACGCCTTCCGCAATGGAGTCAAAGACGCTGCAGTTCTCGATCTGCTGCGGAAGCGTCATAGATTTCGCAACCGTAAACTCGTCGAGTCACTACTGGAAACCGTGGTCAGCGGCACCGAATCCCCCCTTGAATACCTCTTTGATGAGAACGTCGAAATTCCCCACGGGCTCCCGCGTTCCGAGAAGCAAAGCGTCCGAGTGATCAACGGAAAACGAATTCGCGTCGACCGCAGGATCAAACTTTTCCGGCTACTAATCGAACTAGATGGGAACCTCGGTCACCCCGGCGGCCCGACCGATCGTGACATGTGGCGCGATAATGCGAACCTGCTCAAACACGGTGATCAAACCTTGCGCTACCGCTGGCTTAATATCGTTTCTACGCCGTGCGAAACTGCCGCGCAGATTGCCACAGCTCTCGCCATTAACGGGTGGCGCGGCTCACCCACTAAATGCTCTCCAGACTGTCGAGTACTCGATTACCAACTGTGAGTCAATCGGTCGCGATCCGCTGCTGGAAGTGATTGTTTACATCACGGTTCGAGTAATCGGCCATTGATGCGCCCTCAACATGGAGACAGGGAACCAGCAAATGGGCGATGGGGACAGGAAACCAGCAAAAGTGTGATGGAGCCAGCGAATCGCGAAATTCGCGATAGACGTGCTTAAGGCTC
>JAJYRW010000241.1 GCA_021793895.1 Actinomycetes bacterium | reverse complement strand
GTGGGTGCGGCGGGTAGTTTCGTGTCCGGGCAGATCGGGAGGGCAGGCCAAAGCGGCTGGTGTCAGACCAGCGCGGTCCAGAATTTGATTTAGGACGGCGACATGTCGGCTTTGGCCGCTATGGCTACCGGTGGCCAGGGCTAACTGTGCTCCAGCCAGCGGCGCGCCGGCCCGCAGGCACGCCAGCGCCTGGAGCGGTTTCGCAGACGAGCGCGGCAAGATCGGGGCGTCAACGCTGCCGAGGGTCAGGGTGGCTGCGCCGGAGGGGTCGAGAGCCACCACGGTGCCTTGATGCCTGCTTTCGACAAAACCGCCGCGGGTGACTACAGCAATTTCTGGCACGAGAATCCTTAAAGATGTTAAAGCTCGACGATTTTTCCGCTGTTTGCACTGGCGCGGATGGCATCGATGACGGTCATGGACGCAACTGCGTCCCACGGGTTGACCGGTACGGAACCTTGGCCGCGGACGGCCGCGGCAAAGGTGGGGTAGAAGGTGTCCCATCGGCCGCGTTCGGTTGCCACGGTTGTGCTTTCGTCGCCGCGTCGGATCTGGCCCCACACTTCTTGCGGCTCCATACCCCACTGGTCGCCCTCGCTCGCGGGGGACTTTCCGGCGATGAGCGCGTGTTCTTGCCCATCCATGCCGCCAATTCCGCGCACGGTGTAACTGCCTTCGGTGCCCTGGACGCGGTAGCGATTGCCGGGTCCGCCCTGGCTCCAATCACCGGTTAAGTGCGAGACCACACCGCTGACATGTGTGAGGGCGGCAAAGAATTTTCGATCAAATCCAGCTTCCCCTGCCGGGCCGCCGGCCGGAGCTAGTTCGCCATAAACGCGTGAGACGGGTCCAAACAGGAAAAGCGCCTGATCAACCAGGTGGCTGCCGAAGTCGCGCAGAATTCCGCCCCCAGCCAGGGGGACTGCGGCCGGGTCGGCAAACCGCTCAAACTTGGACTCGAAGTGCGTGATTTGCCCCAGTGCAGCTTCGTCGATCAGCCGGCGCAGCGTCAGAAGGTCAGAATCCCAGCGCCGGTTTTGGTAAGGAGTTACTAACACGCCGGCTGCCTCCGCGAGTTCAACCGTGGCGCGCGCCTCATCGGCGGACATCGCAAACGGCTTATCGCACACCACCGGAAGTCCCATTTCGATGGCTTGACGCGTTAGTTCGGTATGCGTTGCTGCTGGAGTCGAAATGGCAACAGCGTCAACTCCTGCCGCAGCGAGTTGTTCAAGACTGTCAAAAACTGGCACGCCGGAATGATCAGCATCGACCTCCGCGCGCCGCTGCGGCGACCTCGTGACCACACCGGCCAGTTCACAGCCCGCCGCGCTCGCAATTAGTGGGGCATGAAAATATTTTCCGCCAAACCCGTAACCAAGTAATCCAATACGCACCGTTTCCATTTATTAAGCGTATCTGACCGAAGTCTTCAGTAACTTTGTTCGCTTTTTCTCCAATCGCTGGCAAATCATTGCGAGTCGAGGTGAAAAGACGCCTCTAAACCGCTTCTCTTCAAGCACAATGAGGTCGTCCACGATTAGGGGGAGTGGCTGTTGCGAAGCTGCCCCCACAGGTTGGGGGGTGGTCGCCGCTTGGTTTTACGCGTCGTCGTAGCGGAATCCAATCTTCATGCCCACTTGGAAGTGTGCGATCTGTGCGTCATCAATATGGCCGCGCACTTCAGTGACCTCAAACCAGTCCAGATTGCGAACGGTCTTAGATACTTGTTGCACGCCGTTGCGGATCGCCTGATCGATGCCGTCGGGGGAGGTGCCCACGATCTCGGTAACTCGGTACGTTTGATTTGACATGTCACGACGATAACTTGATTCCCAGCAACTCCCAACCGAGGCGATCCGGTGGCACGAGAGCCGCACCCGTGTTGAGATGAAATATGTCTCATTCATGGCTTACTCGCACGGAAACTGACCAGCCCGAATTGACTGACGAGACGATTGAGTCCATCCACCGATGGTGGCGGGCCGCGAACTACCTTTCAGTTGGCCAGATTTATCTGATGGGCAACCCGCTGCTGCGACAGGAACTGGCTGCAGAAGACATCAAGCCGCGCCTGCTGGGCCACTGGGGTACCACGCCCGGGCTAAATTTTTTATACGCCCACATCAACCGCATAATTTCGGAGCGGTCCCAAGAAACGCTTTACATCACGGGGCCGGGCCATGGCGGGCCGGCGGTGGTTTCGAGCACATATTTGGAGGGCACGTATTCCGATATTTACCCGCACATCAGTCAAGACGAAACCGGTATGGGCCGGCTGTTCAAGCAGTTTTCCTTTCCGGGCGGGATCCCTTCCCACGCCGCGCCGGAAACACCGGGCTCTATCAACGAGGGCGGTGAGTTGGGGTACTCGCTGTCGCATGCCTATGGCGCGGTATTCGATAACCCGGACCTGCTGGCGTTCACGGTAATTGGCGATGGCGAGGCCGAGACCGGGCCGCTTGCGACCGCGTGGCATTCGAATAAGTTCTTAAATCCAGTACAGGACGGCGTTGTCTTGCCGGTGCTGCATCTCAACGGGTACAAGATCGCCAACCCGACCGTATTTGCGCGCATTCCCGAAGAAGAGTTGCTGGAGTTGATGCGCGGTTACGGCCATAACCCCTACGTATTCACCGCCGGTTTCGATGACGAGGACTTCGTCTCGATTCACCGGCGCTTTGCGCAGTTGCTTGATGAGGTGATGGACGAGATTGCCGAGATTCGCCGGGTTGCCGCTGAAGCTGACGCCGCGCGAGGCGATGCTGCTCAGGGTGATGCGGCTGCGGGCGATTTCGAGGGTGCCGTAGCGAAGCGTCCGACGTGGCCGATGATTATTTTCCGCACGCCCAAGGGGTGGACGGGACCCAAGGAAGTCGACGGACACAAAACCGAGGGCAGTTGGCGCAGTCACCAAGTCCCGCTGGCCGGTGCGCGAGAAGACTCAGCGCATCGCAAGCAGTTAGAAGAGTGGCTGACGTCATATCGACCCGATGAGCTTTTTGACGACAACGGTGCGCCGGATGCGGACATTGCGCGCCTGGCTCCGCCACAGGGATTACGAATGGGGGAGTTGCCCGCGGCCAATGGCGGATTATTGCGTAAACCCCTGGAACTGCCAGATTTCCGAGACTTTGGAGTGGAGATTCCAGAGCGGGGCGGAAAAATTGCCGAAGCCACCGCGGTGTTGGGCAAGTGGCTGGCCGCGGTTGCCAAAGCGAATCCGAATCGTTTCCGCGTGTTTGGGCCCGATGAGACGGCGTCAAATCGGTTGCAGGCCCTTTATGACGTTACCGACAAACAGTGGGTCGCCGAGTACGAATCCCCGGAAGTAGACAATCATCTGGGCCGCATTGGGCAGGTGATGGAAGTCTTGAGCGAGCACCAGTGCCAGGGGTGGTTGGAGGGAGGGGTATCTGCTCACGGGCCGGCACGGAGTGATGAACTCCTATGAGGCGTTCATTCACATCGTCGACTCCATGTTCAACCAGCACGAGCAGTAGTTGCAAC
>JAJYRW010000240.1 GCA_021793895.1 Actinomycetes bacterium | reverse complement strand
TCGCCAAGCCATTCACATTTATCGCTCCCTGCGCACGGCTGAAATTATTGAGCGGCTGCCAAAGCCCGACGCGGATGGCCGCCGGATTCGGCTCACCACGGAGATTCCGGAATATTTTGCGCTCAATCAACCGCTTTCACCCTTCGCGCTTGCCGCAATGGATCTGTTAGATACCGATGCGCCCACCCACGCGCTCGACGTTATTTCTGTCGTTGAGGCAACGCTGGATGATCCGCGCCAAGTTCTTTACGCCCAGCAGCGCCAAGCGCGAGGCGAAGAAGTGGCTGCCATGAAGGCTGAAGGTATTGAGTATGAGGAGCGCATGGAGCTCCTCGAAGACGTCACGCATCCCCAGCCGCTGGCGGAAGAACTCGAGGCCGGGTTTACCCTTTATCGCCGCACGAACCCCTGGGTGGCTGACTATGAATTGTCGCCCAAGGCGGTCGTGCGCGACATGGTCGAGCGCGCCGCAACGTTTTCCGAATACGTCTCGGCCTATGGAATCGAGCGCTCCGAAGGGGTGTTATTGCGCTACCTAGCTGATGCGTATCGCGCGCTGCGCCAGTCTGTTCCCGTTGAACACCACAGCGACGAACTGCTCGACATTATCGAGTGGCTGGGCGAGGTAGTGCGACCTACCGACTCGAGCTTGTTGGATGAGTGGGAACAGTTGCGCACCGCCGGAGACGTTTCGCAAAGCGCTAAGGACATGGCCGAGCCCCGCCTGCACGCCACCGAAGAAAAAGGCGTTACCGGCAACGTTCGGGCTTTTCGCGTGCTAGTACGCAATGCGATGTTCCGGCGCGTGGAGCTGGCAGCCCATGAGCGTTGGGAGGCCCTGGGTGAATTGGACGCCGCTCACGGGTGGGATGCCACGCGCTGGCAAGAGGCGCTCGAGCCTTACTTCGATGAGTATGAAGACATCGGCATCGACGGTGCGGCGCGCTCGGCGCAACTGATTCAAATCACCGAGGAATCCGACGTCTGGAAAGTACGCCAGGTGCTTTCAGACCCGGATGAACACCATGACTGGGCCATCAACGCGGAGGTTGACCTGGAAGCAAGCAACGCTGCTGAAGAGCCCGCAATCCAGATCACCGACGTCGGGCCACTCTCGGGCTAAATAGTTGCGCTGTGGGCCCAATACACCCAAACTCCCAGTAGTGGACACCGGCGATCTAAGGAGCGCAGCATGAAACCACGCATCGTGATCTCGGGCGGCTCCGGCCTTATTGGCGGCGCACTGATCACGGCCCTGCGCCAGCGCGGGTATGACATTACGCAACTGGTCCGGCGCTCCCCCACCTCCGGGGATGAGGTGCAGTGGAACCCGGGCGCTGCTCCCCTTGATCCAAAGATTTTGGACGGCGCCGCTGCTGTTATTGCACTAGGTGGCGCCAGTGTTGGGCGCTTGCCGTGGACAAAAAAATACAAACATACTCTTTTGGATTCGCGCCTTACCCCTACCCACACAGTGGTTTCGGCGCTTAAAGAGCTGGGCCCAGGCGCACCACATTTCATTTCCGCCTCGGCGGTGGGATATTACGGCAGCGCCCCTAGTATCGAGCTAAATGAGAGCGCTGCTGCTGGAACCACTTTCTTGGCGCAGCTGTGTGTGGCATGGGAGGCAGCCGCTCAGGAAGCCGAATCTGTAACGGACGTCGCCCTATTGCGCACCGCCCCGGTAATACATCCGCAAGGCGTGCTGAAGCCGATGATTCTTTTAACAAAACTCGGGGTGGCCGGTCCCTTGGGTGGCGGGATGCAATATATGCCTTGGATCTCACTAGCCGATGAGGTCAACGCGATTATGCATGTTTTAGAACATCGCATTGGCGGTCCCGTTAATCTAGCCGGCCCCAAGCCGGCCACCGCCAACGATCTGGGCCGGGCTCTTGCCCACCAGATGCGGCGGCCTTTTTGGTTCCCGACACCGCAGTGGGTGCTGAAGTTGGCTCTGAGCGCTGACGCTACTGAGTCCCTTTTAACAGCCGACGCCCGCGTAACGCCTGAAGTCCTGAGCCGGAGCGGTTTCACATTTCAGCACGCTGACGTCGACGCGGCCGTGGTGGCAGCGCTGGAGGGCTAAAGCGCTGGCCTCCGCCTTTTCCCTCCCTGGCTTCCCCTCCCGGGCCGTCCTCCCGCGCGCTTTTTCTCCCCCGCGCCCCTTTCCGCGAAAGTGCAGCCTTTTACCGCTTGGAGCGGTAAAAGGCTGCGAAGTTCCCTCGCTGCATGGAGCGGTGCAGCGTTAAATTCGCGCTGATATTCACAATCTGCCAAGTCCCCACTCCTCCACAGCTTTCGGCGCTAACCCACAACGCCTGAGAGAAACTCAGCATCGTGGGGACATGAATGACTCACGCCACTTACAAATGATTCGTTTTAGCGTCCCCCCAATCACGCGTAATAACGCGCGCCCAGGCAATTGCTCAAGGCGCGAGCAGCACGTGGATCACAGACCAGGTTGTCAACGGATTATGGCAGCGGCTCGCACAGGGCATCTACCTCACACACTCCGCACCACCCTCGTGGTTTTCAAAAGCGCAGGCGGCGCTATTCCTCGGCGGGTCGGGTGCGTTCTTAAGCCATGAAGCAGCGTGGTTTCTATCCCGTATGCAGAAACGTCCGCCACAACTCATTACCGTCAGCATTCCGGCTCAGCGATACCTAAAGCCCCGGCCAGGAATCAGGTTTTTTCGCCGAAATGATGCACCAGCGCTCATGGGGCGTCCTTGGCATACAGCGCCCGAAGAAACCGCACTCGATCTCATTGCAAGGATCACAGACCCGGTCGACGTAATTGGTCTTTTAACTCATGGATTTCGAGCCGGTTTGCATCCAAATCGCGTGCTCGATGCGTTGGGACGGCGACGATGGTTTGGCAGACGCAGGCTAGTTTTAGATCTTCTTAGCGAAATTGAAGATGGCGTCGAATCACCACTTGAATACCTTTACGACCGGGATGTTGAGCGAGCACACGGGCTGCCCCAGTCCGCCAAGCAGAAAACCCAAAAAATCAATCAACGCTGGATTCGGCTCGATCGACTTTTTGCGGAATTTCTAGTTCGCATTGAATTAGACGGGGAACTTGCGCACCCCGGCGGTCGCACAAATGCCGATACTTGGCGAGACAATGCCGTCCTGGTGAAAAAGGGAGAAATTACATTGCGCTACCGCTGGCATCACGTAATGGCTCAGCCTTGTGAAACAGCTGGTCAGATCGTAGCTGCGCTAAAGCGCCGTGGCTGGAAACAAGAACCAAGACAGTGCAATCCAAACTGTCAAGTAAATAACTATTGCCCCTAAAAACACCACGGAAACAATCGGTTGCCCAGAACGCGCAGCCTTTTGCCGCTCCCAGCGGTAAAAGGCTGCACTCTTGCGTCATCCGTACCTCAAGGCGCGTAGCGTCATCCGTACCTAACGGCAAAGATAAGCAGCATCGTAACCAGGAATCCGCAGAAGTAGTTCAGCCAAATGAAGCGGCGCCAAGCACGATTGGTCAAGTGCGCATCTGCATCGGCAA
>JAJYRW010000239.1 GCA_021793895.1 Actinomycetes bacterium | reverse complement strand
CCTGGAGCTGGAATCCCGCGTGCGCGAAGATCTCCTGCGCATTGCCAAAGCCATCAACGCGCCCCTGGTAGCCACCAATGACCTGCACTACACCAAGCAGGAAGACTATAAAAATCACGAGGCGCTTCTTGCGCTGCAGTCGGGCTCGACGCTGGATGAGCCGACCTATGACGAGGGCGGGCGGCGCTTCGCATTCACCGGATCCTCGTACTACGTGAAATCTGCAGCGGAAATGCACCAACTTTTCCGCGATATTCCTGAAGCTCTGTCCAATACGCTGCGTATCGCCGAGCAGTGCGAGGTGGAATTCCGCACCGTTGCGGAGGGCGCCAACTACATGCCGCGCTTCCCAGTTCCCCAGGGGCAAGATGAGACCTCGTGGTTCATATCCGAGGTCGAGCGCGGGCTGCAGCGCCGCTACCCGCAGGGAATTCCTGACGACGTGCGGAAGCAAGCCAATTACGAGACCGACGTCATCGTCCAGATGGGATTCCCCGGATACTTTTTGGTCGTCGCGGACTTTATTCAGTGGGCGCGCAATGAGGGCATTCGAGTCGGCCCCGGGCGCGGATCAGCTGCAGGCTCCATGGCCGCTTATGCAATGGGTATTACCGACCTCGACCCCCTCGAACACGGCCTGATTTTCGAGCGCTTCTTAAACCCCGAACGCGTGTCCTGGCCCGATGTTGACGTTGACTTCGATGAACGCCGCCGCGGTGAAGTCATTAAATATGTGACCGATAAGTACGGCAGCGATAAGGTCGCTCAGATCGTCACCTACGGCACGATCAAGGCGAAGCAAGCTTTGAAAGATGCTTCCCGAGTATTGGGTCATCCATTCTCAATGGGCGAGAGACTCACTAAGGCAATGCCGCCCTCGGTTATGGGATCCGATATTCCGCTTTCGGGCATCTTCAACCCGGATCATCCGCGCTATTCCGAGGCCGAAGAATTCCGCCAAATGCACGACTCGGACCACGAAATTCAAAACGTCGTGTCGCTGGCACGTGGGCTTGAAGGCCTCAAGCGGCAATGGGGAGTACACGCAGCTGGCATCATCATGTCTTCTGAGCCGCTTATCGATGTAATTCCCATCATGCGGCGCGAGCAGGACGGCGCCATCATCACCCAGTTCGATCAGCCCACCTCCGAGTCTTTGGGCCTGATCAAGATGGACTTCTTGGGGCTGCGTAACCTCACAATTTTGGATGACGCGCTCTCAAATATTGAGATGAACGGCAAAGAGCCGATTAAGATTGAAGAAGTTCCCCTCGATGACCGGCCCACTTATGAGTTGCTGTCGCGCGGTGACACCCTGGGGGTCTTCCAACTCGACGGCGGGCCGATGCGTTCCCTGTTGCGGCAGATGCGTCCCGATAACTTCGGTGACATTTCGGCCGTTATCGCGCTGTACCGGCCCGGGCCGATGGGCATGAACTCGCACACCAACTATGCGGCTCGTAAAAATGGGCATCAGGCGATTGAACCAATTCACCCCGAATTGGAAAAGCCACTGTCCGAAGTGCTGGATGAAACCTACGGCCTAATTGTTTATCAAGAGCAGGTGCAGCGCGCAGCCCAGATTCTGGCTGGCTACACACTCGGCCAAGCAGACCTCTTGCGCCGCGCGATGGGTAAGAAGAAGAAAGAAATTCTGGATAAGGAATTTATTCCGTTCCAGGCGGGTATGCGGGAGCGTGGCTACTCCGACGAGGCTATTCAAGCGGTATGGGACACCCTGGTGCCCTTCGCTGGTTACGCCTTCAATAAGGCCCACTCGGCGGCCTATGGGGTGGTCTCTTATTGGACCGCCTATCTCAAGGCGAATTACTCCACCGAGTACATGGCCGCGCTGCTGACATCCGTGCGCGATGACAAAGACAAGTCTGCGCTGTACCTCAATGAGTGTCGCCGAATGGGCATTACGGTGCTCCCGCCGTCGGTGAACTCTTCAGCGCACGCATTCACCGCCGTGGGCGAAGATATTCGCTTCGGCCTGGGAGCAATCCGCAACGTCGGAGCAAACGTGGTTTCCGGCATCATCGCGGCGCGTGAAGAAAAGGGCGACTTCACCTCCTTCCAAGATTTCTTAGACAAGGTGCCCGCTCCGGTGTGCAATAAGCGCACGATCGAATCGCTCATTAAAGCGGGCGCATTCGATGGGCTGGGGCATTCGCGCCGCGCGCTGCTGGTGCGCAGCGAAGAAGCCGTCGACGCGGTGGTGGATATCAAGCGCAATGAGGCCATAGGGCAATTCGACCTCTTCGGAGGCCCCGGCGCGGGTGGCAACGAATTCAGCGTTGAAATTCCCGATCTGCCCGAATTTGAAAAGAAAGAAAAACTGGCCTTTGAGCGGGAAATGCTCGGGCTTTACGTTTCGGACCACCCCCTCGGTGGGCTCGAACACGTACTGCAAGCCAGCGCCGACTGCTCAATTGCCCAGTTAATAGCCGATGAAGCCCGCCCCGAAGGCTCCGTGGTCACAGTTGCGGGTCTACTTAGTTCGGTGCAGCGCCGCATTTCAAAGGCCGGAAACCACTGGGCCATCGCGACTGTTGAAGATCTTGACGGTGGTATCGAGGTCCTGTTCTTTGGCGAGACCTTCTTGGCCTATGACACCACGCTCATCGAAGACACGGTCGTGGCTATCAAGGGCCGGCTCAGGCGCCGCGACGATTCCGTGCAGCTGCAAGCGATGGAGGTTTCCCTCCCGGACGTAGCTGATGTCTCCCAGCAGCCGGTCACGATCGCGCTGCCCGTCTCGCGGTGTATCCCGCCGATCGTGCAGCAGCTGAAGCGGATTTTGGGAACACATCCGGGAGTTACTGAAGTGCGGCTGCGCTTAACGCAGCCCGGGCGCGCAACGGTCATGAAACTGGATGATGGATTAAGAATCACACCCTCTCCGGCGCTGTTCGGTGATTTGAAAGCACTACTGGGCCCGCAGTGCTTAACAGTTAACTAGTTCCAGCCGGAACAACTTGGTGGGCGAGAGCGAATAAAATTCGCCACGGCATAGGATTAAGAACGTGATTTCAACCATAGATCTACGCGGAGAACATCTCAGTGCGCGCGCATTGCAAGAGAAGTTGCCGCGCGCCCAGGTCGATGTAAGTGCCGCTGTTGAAATGGTGCAACCGTTGGTATCGGATGTCCGAGACCGCGGCGGAGCGGCGCTGCGCGATCAGGCGGAAAAATTTGACGGCATCCGGCCCGAGAATCTGCGCGTCCCCGCCGCTGAACTGACGCGGGCGCTCCACGAATTGGATCCGCAGGTACGGGCCGCGCTCGAGCGGGCGACAACAAACCTGCGCCTAGTGCATGACGCGCAGGTTCCCCAAGATTTTGTGACCGAAGTGGGGCCGGGAGCGCAGGTGCGCCAGCGCTGGATCCCCATGCGCCGCGTGGGACTCTATGTACCCGGGGGTCTGGCCGTTTACCCGTCTTCAGTTTTGATGAACGTCATCGCGGCGCAAAGCGCGGGCGTGGAATCGCTGGCGGTAACCTCACCCGCCCAGGCCGAATTCAACGAGATCGGA
>JAJYRW010000238.1 GCA_021793895.1 Actinomycetes bacterium | reverse complement strand
CCCCACTGGCTGCCGCTCGTTCTTTCGGAGACGTCCACCGCTGTTGATGACCAGCCCTCATCGGTGGGTGGTCGAGTGTGGGCATCCGGCTCACGCCATCCTGCTGCAATCACAGCCGCGCCAATTGAAAACTCGTCCTCGGGATTGGCCGTGATACTCAATTGCAAACTCGCATTTGGCATATAGCCCTCACGAACTGACCACAGCGATTCGACTAGATAAGTCGCAAACGCTTCCTCGTCGGCGACCACGTAGCCCGGTTCGATGACAACCTTGATGTGCCGGCCCGTGTTTCCCTTGATGTTGAGACTGTTATGCCCCTCGGTCTCCACGCTTTCAATTCCGGGTAATGCCACCACACTCTGTTCCATTTCGACGATCGTTTGGCCGCCTACGGGAGCGTCGTGGGGGTAATTCGGGTTCTTTCCACTCGGCAATGAACAGGCAGTCAAAACTAGGGTGCTCGCAGCAGCAGTGATGGCGATTTTTAAAGCCGCGTTACGAAGCAATCCCATCATTTTCTCCGGCAAATTTGGATCCTAATAGCAGCAACCATGAGTAATACAAGTACCCGGCCCCTGCTTTGTTTTCTCCATGGGGTCCTGTTAACTTACCTTGCGCAACATAATGATCGCCAGGCGGGGGAATTCTTCCTGGTCTCAACTTGGAGAGTAAAATGAACACGGTATTGCGCGCGCGCAAGTCCGCAGTAATTCTCATGACATCGGCTGCCCTAGTTCTAGCCGGATGCGGCAGTTCGAGCGACAGCGACAAGGTTTCGGTCAACGGTGAAGAGCAGGATCAAGCCCCCGTTGAGTTTCAGGCTGAAACGGATTTCGCGGGACTAACTAGCCTTGATTCCGGCATCGAGTTCACGGCCACGGAGGCGAGCGAATCTAATGCGCTCCTGGCTCCCGGTCTCGACCTGCAAATCACCGAGGTAGCGCAAAGCCCCCACATCCCGGCTGACGTTTTTGAAGAAGTAAGCGGCGATAGTCCGGGCTTAAACGATGATGAAGAACCGATCACCGAGGTACACGCGGCCGACGGCCACGTTTTTTATCTGGCAAAGTTCAACAGTTCTGATCCGGGCTGGGAGGTGGGCGGTGATGACCCCGACACTTCTGTCACGCTTCACAGTGCAAATGACGAGATTGACAGCGTCTTTAGCACTCGGGACGGAACCGCGCAGCAGGGCACGATCGTGATTAGCCTGCCGGAGGAAAGCAGCCCCGATGCGGCCAGCCTGCGCAGCGAAACGGCCGATAAGAAGCAGTCGTTGAGCATAATCACCGGCGAGCGACTTTCATCAGATATTGACTACATCTACGAAGCTACTGACAAGAGCGTTGAATTAGTCTCTGCCGATTCAATCAATGAGTCATTCCCTGCCTGGGCGGGCGGAGATGACTATGTTGAGGGAGAAGTCGTCGGCGCCGAATTTGCTAATTTCCTCCAGCCCAAGGGTGGCGGTCAAGGCTGGGCTGGAGCCGGTAAACACTACGTGGTAGTGGACTTGGAATGGCGCAAGGTGAGCTCGACCAGTTTCGATGAATCAACGATTTATGTAGAACTCGAAAATGGCGACACCATCTACCCGGCGCGCAACGTAAATTCCCTGTCTTCCAATCCGATTGCGTTTGAAATCCCCATCGAAACAGAAGAGTTCCAGGTCGTTTTGGAAACCGATATTAAGGTCGGTGGTGGAGCCAACGCCCCACGCCACCAGTGGGATCCGCTTGTAGCCGAGTTCACGGTCAAGGAAGGATCGACTTCCTGATCTGCCGGTAGCAGCAGCTCGTCGGGGGATTACTATCGCAGTACATACCGGATTTACCGGCCGTGAAAGGAATTGCGATGAGTTTTCTCCCCGATGAACTGCTGGAGCGAGTACACGAGCGCGCGGCCCAGATTGATGCGGATAATGCGTTCCCGTTTGAAGACTTTGCCGAACTAAAAGCGGCCGGTTATTACCGAGCCTTCGTTCCCACCGAGTACGGGGGAGAGGGCTTAACACTGGCGGAAATTTCCCGCGAGCAAACCCGACTAGCGCAGGCTGCTCCCGCAACCGCCCTGGCGATAAACATGCACCACATCATTGTGGGCCTGGGCCGCCACCTAGTGGAGCAGGGAGTCGAATCCGGAGCCCAGATCCTGCGGGATGCGGCCGCCGGCGAACTCCACGCTTTTGGAATTTCCGAACCGGCAAACGACCTGGTGCTTTTCGGTTCCCTCACCGAGGCCCGCCCCGATGATGCGGGCGGTTATCACTTCCACGGCGTCAAAATCTTCACGTCCATGGCCCCGGCGTGGACTCGACTGCTCACCTTCGGGCGCGACACCAGTTCGGACGACGACCCGCACTCCGTCTTTGCCGTACTGCATCGGGATCGCGGCGGCTTCGAGATTAAAGACGACTGGAATGTGCTGGGCATGCGCGGCACCCAATCCAATTCACACGTGCTCCAAGGCGCGCACGCACCGCGGGAGCAGGTGCTCCAGCGGGTACCGGCCGGCGTTTCGTTCGAACCGGTCGTATTTGGAATTTTCTCCTACTTCGAAGTGCTGTTGGGCGCCACGTACTTGGGTATTGGAAACCGCGCGATCGAAGTGGCGGCCCAGAAGGTGAAAACCCGAAAGTCCGTGCTCAACCAAGACGTTTATGCCAACGATCCCGATATCCGTTGGCGCCTAGCCGATGCCGCAATTGAAATGCATAACGCAAGTGCCGTCGTCCATAATTTGGCGCGCGCACTAGACGAGAAGGAAGATCGCGGCGCGATTTTCTACCCCCAGTTCTCCGCTGCGAAGAACGCGGCCGCTGAAGCATCCCTGCACGCGGTGGAGCAGGCAATCCGTTCCATGGGCGGTTCGAGTTACTCCAATACGGGTGAACTTAGCCGGCTGTACCGCGATGTGGTGGCCGGACTGTTCCAGCCTTCTGATCAGGAATCGCTGCACTCGGCTTGGGCCAGTGTCGTGTTGGGCCCGAAGGAATAACCGTGTTACTTGCCTCTCTAATTGGCACGTGGCGCGGGGAGGGTGCCGGTGAATATCCCACAATTGAGCCGTTTAACTACACCGAAGAACTCCAGATTGCCGCTTCTGGAAAACCGTTTTTGAACTATCGACAACGCACCTGGTCTCCGGCCGGGGATCCGATGCACACCGAGGTCGGATTCCTGCGCGCCCCGCGCCCCGATGCGATTGAGTTCATAATTTCGCAGCCCACGGGGCAAACGGAGCTGCTCGAGGGTGTGCTCAGTGAAATTCCCGGCGGAATCCGACTCGAGCTGGCGGGGCGGATCATGAACACCGCGACGGCGAAACAGGTTGACGCCACACAACGCAGCTTTGAAATTGTGGGCAGGCGGCTCACCTATGATTTTGCGATGGCCGCCGTGTCCGTGCCCATGACGCGCCACCTGCGGGCTGAACTATTGCGCCAATAGCAACAAGTGTTCCGAAATGAAATTGATTAAACGCCCGGGAATTCGATTCCCAGTTCCGCGAAGGTGTCTTGCGCTGATTCCTGTGCTTCGCGGGC
>JAJYRW010000237.1 GCA_021793895.1 Actinomycetes bacterium | reverse complement strand
GATGTGGTGTGGGATACCTCCGGTCTTATGGACTACGCTGCCACGGCGCAAATGGTGACAGTGGGCGGCAAAGTGCTCGTAACCGCGGCGGGGGCGGGGCCGGCTCCGGTGCCGTGGGGACAGTTGTACACCAAAGACGTGGACGTGTTGGGGTTTGTGCACTCGCGGGCCAGCGCGCAAGAAATGCGGCGTGCGGCGCAAATTGTCAACACTGGCCTGGTCGATGGGTGGCTGCGGCCGAACATCACCGAGACAGCCGGTCTAGCTGCTGCCCGGCGCGTGCATGAACAGATGGAGGCCGGAGACGTGCGCGGCCGCATTGTGTTGCGAGTCGGACTCTGATGCTATTCGAAGACTTCGGCCGCCAGTGAGGTGGAGTGGTGGGGAAGCCAGCCTTCCGGGGGAGGCCCGTAATTTTGCTGCCGCCACGCTTCATATACGGCGATGGCCGCGGAGTTTGACAGGTTCAAGGAGCGCACACCTGGTTGCATCGGGATGCGCACCTTTTGGGTCAGGCGGCGGTCAGCCAGGACTTCTTCGGACAGGCCGGTGGGTTCGGTGCCAAACAGGAGCGTATCGCCGGGCTGGTACATAACTTGGTCGAACTGGACGTCGCCGTGGCCAGTGAAGGCGAAGATGCGGCCAGTTCCATTTCCGGTGACGAAATCAACAGCGCGGTCGAAGTTTTTATGGACGTAAACCCGCGATAAATCGTGATAGTCCAAGCCGGCCCGGCGCACCCGCGCGTCGGTCAGTTCAAAGCCAAGGGGTTCCACCAGGTTCAGCGCGGTGCCCGTTACGGCCGCCAACCGGATGGCGTTGCCCGTATTGGGCGGGATCACGGGGTTGTGGAACATGATGTGGAACACGAGAGCCATTGTGCCCGATTTAGCCGCCTAGAACCCCAACGCGGTCCCCGCAAATTTACATCTCTCGTGCTCCGCAGCGCCCAGGCTGCCGCGCGGGGTCGCGCGTTTAGATTTCGTCTGCAAGGATGCGCGCTGCCATGGCACCAACCAGGATTGCCGGTGCCATGGTGTTTCCGGGTTGACGCGGAAGGACTGAAGCATCTGCTACCCGCAAACCCTCGACGCCTTTGACTCGCAGGGCCGGATCGACAACGGAATCTTCATCCACTCCCATGCGGGCAGTTCCCACCGCATGGAACGCATTGCCACTTTGCATTGAAAAGGCGCGTACCTCATCGCGGGTTTGGACATCGGGACCCGGCATCTGCTCTTCCACTATTATCTCGCGCAGCGGTGATTGGGCTGCGATCTCGCGCGCGACCTCCATGATGCGCTTTTGCGCTTCCTGTTCCCAATCATCTTCCAAATAGTGAACATCTATTGCGGGCGGGGCGAACGGGTTGATGCTCGTGGCGTGCACCGAGCTTTCCGACGTGGGGTGGGCTAAGTACCCTGTGCCCCAGACTGCTGGTTCTGGCGAAGGAGCCATCCCGGTAGCGGTTAAATCAAGACCAAATGGGGCGAACATCAAAAACAAATCCGGGTGGTCTAGTGCCTTATTAGACTTTGCGAACGCGCCCAGATCATAGGCTCCGGTACCAATTGTGCCCCGACCAGTGGCCAAATATTTCAAGCCAGCCAGCGCCTGGCGCGGAAGCGTACCCACCTGGTCGTAATACCCAATGTTTTCGTTGATCTTCCATTGGTAACCGAAAAACAACTGTTCTACCGCGTGTTCGCCAACGTGCGGTTGTTCCACGACGGTGTTAACACCTAGTTCATTTAAAACTCGAGGGTTTCCAATACCTGACCGTTCTAACAGCATGGGCGTTTCAATTGGCCCGCTGCTTAAAATTATTTCTGTCTTCGCGTGGAACATCCGGCGTTTGCCATCAACGAGTGCCTCCACAGCTTCGGCCCGGGCCCCATCGAAATAAACACGCAAAGCGTGCGCATGATTAATCCGAGTTACATTTTTGCGCTTCAATGCTTTTGATAAAAATGCCCGCGCCGTACTTACCCGGTGCCCGCGCCGAATGGTGTTGGGTATGTACCCGATCCGTTCCCCGTCATGTGAATTAAGATCCTCAGTCCACGGCAAACCGTAGGCTTTTGCCGCGGCGGCAATCCGGTCTAATAGCTCATCCGGTTCCCGCTGCACGGAAATACTGAGCGGACCGCCACTGCCGCGTGATTCGGCTGGCCCGAGTTCATTATCTTCAATAGCTCGAAACACGTCTAAGACCCGCGGCCAGGCCCATGTTTCGTCTGCCATTGCCGCTACCGAATTCCAATAATGGGCCCCAGCCCGGTCGTATTGCATTCCGTTTATGGCAGTTGAACCCCCATCCACCCGGCCGCGCTGCCAGTAGTCAACAGTTCCGGTACCGTTATCAAAATTTGTTGGATAATAAGAAGAGTCCCACTTACTTCCCATGAGGAAGAAACTAGCTTTCGGAATCGGAATTAGGGGGTTCCAGATGCCTCGTCCGCCGCTTTCAAGCACGAGGACGGAACGATTTGAACGCGCGCTCAACTGCTCTGCAAGTGTTGCTCCGGCCGCTCCGGCGCCAACAATTATGTAGTCGTATGTGTCTGGTCCGGTTATTGTTTTCCTCATTGAAAACCTCCAGCAGATCTGAATTTAACCTGGTTGCCGGTAGTGTTTCATATATCTCAGCTTTCTTGCGATGGCGTTTTTGCCGCCCGCCACATGGGCGCTAGAAAATGAAGACCCACGCCTCCAGGCCCATGATGAGCACGGCAAGGAGCCAAAACTGGAAGAAGATCTTGCGCTGGCGGGCGGTGCGGCCCAGCATTTGCCCCAGTTTTCCGGCGACAGCGGATAGGCCAATCAGCGCTGCTAGGGCCAGGGCAATAAATCCGTAATCGGGGTGGGAGCTACCAAAAGCAAAACCGATTAGGTACCAAAGCGGCAGGACTAAAAAATTAATGATGCTGGCGATGGCAGCGGTAGCTAGCGCGCCGATCCATATTGGTCGCGGCGATTCTTGGTGCTTCTCTATTGGCATAATAAGAGGTTAACGGGTGCCTCTCGAGCGAAATCGCGCGGAATCTCGGGCCGATCGCAGGTGTGGCTTTGGGAGCGGTGACGCGGCGAGAGGGTGGAAGGCCGACCGGGTTTGGATTGTGCAAGTGTGAGGGGCTAAACTAAAGCCCGGTTCCTTCGCGGAAACCGCCCTCGGGGCTGTGGCGCAGTTGGTAGCGCACCTGCATGGCATGCAGGGGGTCAGGGGTTCGAATCCCCTCAGCTCCACAATGTGATGAGTCGCGACATCGTTCATAGATGAGTCGAGCCGGCTGGCGATCGATACCGGCCCGGCATCGAGCCCCGATTTGGCTAATTCAACCCGCAGCTCAACGATACGATCACGCATCGTGTTCGAGGTTGCACGCGAATTGGTTTTCGGCCGCCGCGAACGCGCTTCCAACGCTTCGATGCCGTTTTGTTCATAACGTGGACATCCCTCTCAGCTCGCGCGTCGCCGGCCCGGCAGGCTGGCCACTATTAAGAGCGGTCCGAACTGCTTTCAGCACATCAGCAGATGGGCGGCCGTAAGCCT
>JAJYRW010000236.1 GCA_021793895.1 Actinomycetes bacterium | reverse complement strand
CGCCGCTATCGCCGCCGCGATCCGTCCCGGTAAGACAAAACTCATTTGGGCAGAAACGCCGACGAACCCGCTGCTGGGAATCGCGGACATTCCAGCCCTGGCCGAGGCCGCGCATTCCGCCGGCGCACTGCTAGTGGTGGACAACACCTTTGCCTCGCCCTACCTACAAACGCCACTGGGTCTGGGCGCGGACGTGGTCGTGCACTCCACGACCAAATACATTGCCGGCCACTCCGATGTGGTTGGGGGCGCACTGGTCGTCAACGGCGGGGCGCAACTACCCGGCGGGGTAGAAAGCCCGGCTGGCACCGACCTGGTTGCCGACGCGCTGGCCTTTCACCAAAACGCCTCCGGCGCCGTGCCCGGACCCTTCGACAGCTGGCTGGCGCTGCGCGGACTGAAGACGCTGGCGGTGCGCATGGAACGCCACTGCGATAACGCCGAACAGGTTGCCGCTTTCCTAGCTGAACACCCGGCCGTCAGCCAGGTGCACTACCCGGGCTTGCTGTCGGATGCGGGCCACACGCTGGCCGGAAAACAAATGCGCCGCTTTGGTGGAATGATCTCCTTCCGCGTCGGGAGCGAAGAAAAGGCATTGGAAGTGTGCGATAAGACGCGCATCTTCACCCTCGCAGAGTCACTGGGAGGGGTGGAGTCGCTGATTGAACACCCCGGCCAAATGACCCACGCTGCCGTTGCCGGCTCTGACTTGGAAGTCCCCGCGGACCTAGTGCGTATTTCCGTAGGGATCGAAGACGCCACCGATTTGATCGCCGACCTGGAGCAGGCACTTAATGACAACCTCTAAGACACCCAACGAAGAAGGGGATCGGCCCGAAGCTGGTGCCGGCCATCCCGTGGCCCGAGACTCGGGGCTGGCGTCCCCAATTGCGGGGGATAGGGCGGAGCGCAACGTGCCCTACCCCGTGCGGGTCGCCTCGGCGTGGGTCTGGCGCACGCTAGTAATTTCCGCCGGTGTTATTGCGGCGCTGTGGGTAATGAGCACGTTTAAAACCATTGTCGTGCCCGTGCTCGTGGCAATGCTCCTAACCGTCTTATTGCGCCCGATATCGCAGTTCATGGTGCGCAAGTTAAAAATCCCCAACACCCTTGCCACCGCCGTAACCGTTTTGGGGCTAATTGCCGTCGTGGCGGGCCTCCTATCGGTGGCGGGACGTGAAATTGTTACCGGCGTCGGGGAGTTGTGGGATAAGGCCCAGGCCGGATTCGAAGAACTGCTGCGCTGGATGGCAGAGGGCCCGCTGCAAATCTCCACCGACGACCTCGAGGCGTATTTGGATCAGCTCACAAAAGCGCTGAGCGATAACTCCAGCAGCATCGTTTCGGGCGCGATGTCGGCCACGGCAACAGTGGGGCACGTGCTAGCAGGAACCCTTATCTCCCTGTTTTGCCTGTTCTTCTTCGTCATGGAAGGCGACCGGATTTGGCGCTGGTGTGTCAACGTGCTTCCCAAGCGCAGCCAAAATCGGGTGCATCAGGCGGCCGTGCGTGGTTGGATCACACTTGGCGGCTATGCGCGCATGCAAATAGTTGTGGCGGCAGTTGATGGAATTGGCATCGGTTTAGGCGCGGCACTTTTGGGCGTACCGCTCGCAATCCCGCTGGGAATCTTGGTCTTTGTCGGGTCGTTCGTTCCGATCGTGGGTGCGGTATTCACCGGAGCGGTGGCCGTACTAGTTGCCCTGGTGGACCAGGGGCCCATCGTGGCGCTGGTCATGCTCGGAGTAGTGCTCGCTGTTCAACAAATCGAGGGCAACGTGCTCCAGCCCTTCCTGATGGGCCGGGCAGTATCTCTCCACCCTGTGGCCGTTCTCCTGGCGGTTACGGCCGGAACACTGGCAGCCGGAATAATTGGTGCCCTCTTCGCCGTGCCGCTGGCCGCGCTGCTGAACACGATATTTAGATATTTATATGGAACAGATCCCTTCCCCGATTTAGCGGCCTCCCCGGTCACAGGCCCGGATGACGCGGCGAACGGCGGCGCCAAAAATCCTCATAACCCGAAGGCCCCGCATAACCCGGATAACCCGCATAACGTATCGAATGACGCAGATGGGGAACGCGGCACAGTGGACGCCCCGGGATCGACCCCGCCCGCTAGCAACTAGGAGACCAAATGACGACCGTGGGCCTGGAGGCGATTAAGCAAGCCGCCAAATTATTAACCGGCATAATCGCGCCCACCCCGGTCGAACACTCCCGCGCCCTGACCGAGGTCTGGGGCGGGCCGGTGTACCTAAAATGCGAAAACCTCCAACACACCGGCTCGTTCAAACTGCGCGGTGCGTACGTGCGCCTAGCTCGACTCTCGGCCGCCGAACGCGCTCGCGGTGTCGTAGCTGCCTCCGCCGGCAATCACGCCCAGGGTGTGGCGCTTGCTGGGCGGCAACTGGGTATTGATGTCACAGTTTTTATGCCGCGCGATGCGGCCCTTCCGAAAGTGGATGCCACGCGCAACTATGGCGCACGGGTCGAACTGGTCGGCAGCGATGTGGCCCAAACCCTCGCCCATGCCGAGCAGTACGCCCGCGAAACCGGCGCCGTCCTGGTCCATCCCTTTGACCATCCCGACGTGGTCACTGGTCAAGGAACGATTGGGCTGGAGATACTCAACCAGGTACCGGACGTCCAAACCGTGCTCGTGCCCACTGGCGGGGGCGGGCTACTGGCCGGCGTGGGGGCGGCGCTGGCCGAAGCGGCCCCGCACGTGCGCGTAGTTGGCGTGCAAGCCGAACGCGCCGCCGCCTACCCCTCCTCGCTGCGCGCCCAAGCACCGCAGACCGTGGCGCCGAACGGCACCATGGCGGACGGGATCGCCGTCCCCACCCCGGGCACCACACCATTTGAAATCGTTCGCGCCCTGGATATTGACGTCATAACCGTGGGCGAAGACGTCATCTCGCGAGCACTCCTGGCACTAGCGGAGCGCGCCAAACTCATTGTCGAACCGGCCGGAGCGGTAGGTGTGGCCGCCATCTTGGCGCAGGAATTGGATCTGCCCGGGCCGGCGGTTGCAATCCTGTCTGGCGGAAACATTGACCCGGTCGTGCTGTTGCGCGTGCTGCGCCACGGCCTGTCAGCGGCGGGGCGCTTCATCCACCTGCGCATCCACGTCACGGATAACCCGGGCGTATTGGCGCGCCTGCTAAACCTGCTGGCGGACCTGTCGGCCAATGTGATGCACGTTGAACACACCCGCGCGGGAGTGGACTTAAGCGTCGATGAGGTGGAGATTTCGATGCAATTAGAAACCCGCGGCGCCGAGCACTGCCGAGAAGTCCTCGACGCGCTCCGCACCGCGGGTTATCGCGTGGTGGGGCAGGAAGGCTACCGGGCGTAAATCACCCCGTGTAGGGCTTGGCTTCCTTGATCTTGACGGTAATTTCTTTGCCGTTGGGCGCGGTGTAGGAAACTTCCTCACCGGTTTTATGCCCATTGACCGCAGTCCCCAGGGGGGATGCCGTACTAAAGACCTCGTGCTCACTATGCGAAGACATTTCGCGTGAGGCGAGCAAGAAAACCATCTCACTGCCCGCCAGGTCGATCGTGACG
>JAJYRW010000006.1 GCA_021793895.1 Actinomycetes bacterium | reverse complement strand
ATCTGGCTCCCACAATCGCCACCGACTTAGTTTGCTGCAGTATTTCCAACCGGCGAGCAGCGGTGGGCTGGATCCAAGGGCTCATTTGGTGCCTCCTGTTGCCGCCGTGAGGGCTTGGTCGATGTCCCATAAAATGTCGGAAACATCCTCCAGGCCGACGGAGATTCGCACGAGGTCTTCAGTCGCGCCGGCAGCTTCGAGTTGCTCAGTGGTCAGTTGTTGATGCGTCGTCGAAGCCGGATGCAAAATTAGTGTTTTCGCATCACCAATATTGGCTACGTGTGAGGCCAATTGCAGCGACTCAATGAACTTGCGCCCGGTTTCGCGGGCGTTTACGCCGCCTGCCAGCCGGAAACCGAATACCGAACCCGGGCCGGCGGGGAAGTACTTTTGCGCGCGGTCATGATGGGGGTGGTCTGTCAAGCCCGCCCAGTTCACCGCGGCCACGCGCGGGTCATCGGCAAGCCAGTTAGCGATCGTGTGCGCATTTTTAATGTGCTCATCCATGCGCTGGGGCAGAGTTTCAACTCCTTGCAGCAGCAAAAATGCGGAGTGGGGGGAAAGGCTTGGCCCGATATCGCGCAACTGCTCGGAGCGCAGCCGGGTCAAGAAGCCGTATTCACCGAAGTTTTGCCACCAACTTAAGCCGTTATAAGAGGGCACGGGCTCGGTCAGGAGCGGGAATTTGCCGTTGCCCCAGTCAAACGTGCCCGCTTCGACCACGACACCGCCGATGGTCGTCCCGTGCCCGCCCAGGAACTTGGTCGCGGAGTGAATCACAATGTCGGCGCCGTGTTCCAGGGGGCGGTGTAGGTAAGGAGTGGCAAGCGTCGCATCGACAACAAGCGGAATGTTCGCGCCGTGGGCCACTTCAGCCAGCCCCGCAATATCGGCGATCTCGCCGGAGGGATTCGCGATCGATTCAACATAAATTGCTTTGGTGCGCTCGTTAATAGCCGCCGCGTAGTCCGCCGGATCAGAGCTGGAAACAAACGTGGTTTCCACCCCGAACCGGCGCAGCGTCACGTCAAGTTGGGTAACTGTTCCGCCGTATAGGCCGCCAGCTGCCACGATGTGGTCTCCTGCGCCGGCTAGTGAGGCAAACGTGATGAATTCGGCCGACATGCCCGAGGCGGTTGCAACAGCCCCGATCCCGCCTTCCAAGGCGGCTACGCGCTCTTCAAAAGCGGAGACCGTGGGATTTCCGATACGCGAATAGATCGAACCGTATTTTTGGAGCGCGAAAAGGTTGGCGGCATCTGACGTGTCGGAAAAAACGAAACTTGTTGACTGGTAGATAGGAACCGCGCGCGCTCCCACTGTCGGATCGGGCACGCTTCCGGCATGGAGAGCTCGGGTGCGAAACCCAAATTCGCGATCGGCACTAGTTGGCGCAGCGCCGGGAGCAGAATGTGTAGCCATGGGGGTCCTTAGGTTTGAGATATGAGTTGATGCTGGCGCGCGGCCTGGGCGGCATGCGCGAGCGACTGAGAAGACTGCAGCGATGAGAGGTCTCCCGGCTCCTGGCCAGTAAAGAGTTCTCCCAGTACGCGGCGCAGAATTTTTCCAGACCGGGTGCGGGGCAAATCCGGAGTTAAAACAACTGCCGACGGCCGCGCGACGGGGCCAATTGTTCGCGCCACGTGCTCACGCAGTTCCTGACTTAAAGCCGCTTGCTCGGACGCGTTGAGCTGCGCCGCGGAAGCCTGCGGAATTACAAACGCAACCAGTGCTTGGCCCGTTAGCTCATCAGGCACCCCCGTTACGCCGGCTTCTACCACGCGGGGGTGGGCGACCAAACTGGATTCAATTTCGGCAGACGATAGGCGATGGCCAGAAATATTTAGGACGTCGTCGAATCGCCCCAGAACTGTTATGTCACCCTCGCTATCGCGCCGGCCGGCATCCCCAGCCACGTAGTAACCGTGCTTGGCATATTCCGCCCAGTAGGAGTTGAGGTAGCGCTCGGGGTCTTGCCACACGGTGCGGGCCATCCCCGGCCACGGGTGAGTTATTGCCACCTTGCCCGTGACACCGGGTGCCACTTCGGCGCCGGCATCATCAACAATTTTCACGTCCAACCCGGGCAGCGGCCGGCCTGCTGCACCGGGTTTTCCAAGGGACTGGCCCGGGAGGTTCGCCAATATCGTGGCGCCGGTTTCGGACTGCCACCACGTGTCGATCACGGGGGCGCTCCCGCCGCCAATATTGGTTTGAAACCATTCCCACACCGCGGGATTTATGGGCTCTCCTACCGACCCCAAAAGGCGTACCGAAGACAGGTCATATGCTCCCAGGTCCAGTTTTCCGTCCCTGTGCCAAGAGATCAGCGAGCGAATCAGCGTGGGCGCGGTGTAGTACGTCGTGACGCCGTAGCGCTCGATAATTTCCAGGTGGCGGCCCGGATGTGGGGTGTCGGGAGTGCCCTCGTAAATGACCGAGGTGATCCCGTTTAGGAGCGGCCCGTACAGCACGAACGTGTGAGCTGTAACCCACGCCAGATCCGCGGTAGACCAGTGCACATCTGCCACCCAATCCGCTTTCCCGACCGGTGTGGCGTTGAAATGAGCCCACTGGGCATAGGCGGCGTGCGTGAGATAGCCCCCGGTGGTGTGCACCAGTCCTTTGGGCCGTCCCGTCGTGCCGGATGTGTACATGATGAACAGTGGATGTTCAGCTGGAAAACTGCGCGCTGCATGCACCGTTGACGCGGCATCGACCGTCTCATGCCACCACACATCCTGCTGGTCATTCCATGGGATTTGCCCCCGGGCGTATGTTTCCTCGCCCGTGCGCCGGACCACTATCACCTTCTCCACGTGGTCCAAACCCGCCACGGCCCGATCTACCGTCTCCTTCACGGGTGTGGCCCTGCCGCGCCGGAACTGTCCATCGGAGGTAATCACGGCCTTGGCTTGGGTGTCAGCGACACGAAAGCGCAGCGCCTCTTGAGAAAACCCGCCGAACACCAGTGAGTGCACGGCTCCGATTCGTGCCAGAGCCAGCGTGGCAATGATGGTTTCCAAGATGACCGGAAGATACAAAATGACCCGATCTCCGGCCGTTATGCCCAGTTCTGTAAAGGCATTGGCCGCGCGCGCCACTTCATCTTGTAACTGCTGATAGGTCAGCGTCCGCCGATCGCCCGGTTCGCCCTCGAAGTAATAGGCGACTTGATCTCCACGTCCCCCTGCGACGTGACGATCAACGCAGTTGACGGCGGCGTTTAATTGGCCACCGACGAACCACTTGGCTTCCGGGATGCTCAGCGGACCGTCCCAGTCGCCCCGGCGCAGCGGCTGGGGCGGATTCCATTCCAAGGCCGTATGCCAGGGCGCATCCCAGTGCAATCGAGCGGCCTGCTGTTCCCACCAACCGGTGGGATCGGCCGCCGCAATCGCGTAACTGGCGGCCGTCTCATTGGCGTAGGGGGCAAAAATTGTTGTCATGCCCATCTCCGTAAGACTCGCTTCTCGCCATGCCCCACGAGCGAATCGGTCGCTTTGCCCAAAAGAGCAAGTAAGACTATGGCCAGTAAGAGTCGGTCTACGCGCCCATTGTTTTGCGAATCAGTAAGTAAGAAGCCCAGGCCCACCGAGGACGCAATTAGTTCGGCGGCAACCAAAAAGAGCCAGGCTTGGGCCAGAGCCAGGCGCAGCCCGCTGACGAGCGGGGGAGTGGCGGCTGGCAAATAGATGGAGCGCAACAGGGCCAATCCCTTTAGGCCGTACGTGCGACCAACCTCGATGAGTTGTCGATCGACATGGCGCAAAGCCGATGCCAGCGTCGTATAGACGGGGAAGAACGCGCCGATGGCTATGAGCGTTATTTTTGATTCTTCGCCAATCTTCAACCACAGAATTAGCAGCGGTACCCACGCCAGTGATGGCACTGCGCGCAGCGCGCCAATGGACGGAGCTAAAAATGAGCGAGACAGCGGCGACAGGCCCACTAGGGCTCCCAGCGCCAGGCCCGCAGCGGCCCCGAAGACAAATCCGAGCAACACGCGCTGGGTGGAAATCGCAATGTGTCCCAGCAACTCTCCGCGCTGCTGCAGGTCAATCAGGGCTTCCCAAACCGCGGCCGGAGTCGACAACTGGTAGGAGGGAATCAGCCCCGTGGTGGTCACAAAGTGCCAGGCCACCAACACGATAATTGGCAGGGCAGCTCCGGCAACCCAGTGCCATTTTTGAACGCGCTTTTTGGAACGTGGGCCCCTGCCGCTCCTCGGAGTGGAGGCGGGGAGTGATGCACTTGCGGTAGCCGCAGTTTCTGTCCCGACCCCGGCACCCGCCTTGTCTTGTGGACCAGCGGGAGAGACGCCGTCCTTAATCAGTGTTTTTGTCATTTTTACTGGTCCTTGTAACGGTCAGAATTTGCTTGCGAGGCAAAGGTGGGATCAAAGAGCTGGTCGACGGCCCCGTCAATGGTTGCTTGATCGCCAACATCACCGGTTTCGATGAAGATTGGGCCGACTACTTCGAGGACTTCGCGCTGGATTTCGCCCGGTACGGGGTCAATATCAAGGCCGGTGCGCTCGAGTACCAACTCGGCAACGTCTAATTCCAGGCCGGCATAGTCGGCAAGAATTTCCGCAAGTTCATCGGGGTTTTCATCGGCCCACTGGCGGGCATGCTCATAAGCATCGACGACGGCCTGGGCTAGTTCGGGCTGGTCTTCTAAGAAGGCTTCACGGGCGTTGAGGAACCCCCAGGTGTTGAAGTCGATATTGCGGTAGAAAAGTTCGGCATCCCAGTCTTTTTCGACCCCGGCCGTGATCGGGTCAAGGCCGGACCAGGCATCAACGGAGCCATTTTTTAGCGCCGCGGCACCATCAGCGTGCTGGAGGTTTTGCACCTCCACTTCTGTTGGCTCCAGACCGGCTTCGGCCAGCGCCTGGACTAAGAAGAAGTACGGATCGGTGCCCTTCGTGGCGGCAACGGTCTTGCCAGCGAGGTCAGAAATTTCAGTGATTTGGGAATCGGGTCCGACCACCAGCGCGGCCCATTCGGGCTGGCTGTAGAGCGAAATTGTTTTTATCGGAGTGCCATTGGCCCGGTTCAATAGTGCGGCCGAGCCGGCAGTGGAGCCGATATCGAGGGTTTCGGATCGCAGCCCCTCATTGGCTTTATTCGATCCCGCCGACTGCACCCAGGTGACCTCGACGTCTGCCAGTTCTTCTTCGAGCCAGCCTTTTTCTTTAATAACCAGGCTCAGCGGGTTGTAGGTAGCAAAATCGATTGTCAGGGTTTTGCTACCGGAATCGGTGGGCGATGTGGCCTCGCTTTCGCCGGCAATGCAGCCGCTTAGCAGCAGGGTTCCGGCAGCGGAAAGAGCAATAATTTTTTGTGAAAAATGGGTAATAGACATGGGAAACTCCAGGTTTTTGGGTAAGAAGGGGTAGGGAAAGGGCTTGAACATAGCCCGCGGGTTGTTAGCAGTCGCGGTGGCCGACGCCCAACTCTGCCAGCAGTTCGCCGCGTAACTGCGCTAATTCAGCGCTGGCCCGACTCCGGGGGCGCGGGGCTGTGACCTGCACCTCCCGGGTGATCGTCGCGCCCGGCAGGTCGGTATCGGTGTGCCCCAAAACGATGACGCGATCGGCCAGTTGCAGCGCCTCATCAACATCGTGGGTTACCAACAGCACGGTGGTGGGCGACTGCTGATGAATATCCACCAGAAGGTCTTGCATCCGCAGGCGGGTGAGCGCGTCGAGAGCGCCGAATGGCTCATCGAGGAGTAGGACCCCGGGTTCGCGGGCGAGTGCGCGGGCCAAGGAGGCGCGCTGGGCCATGCCACCAGAAATCTCGCGGGGACGATGGTCTGCGAAATCGCGCAAACCCACCACGTCTAGCAGGTCATTGACGCGCGCCGTGGCCGTCTTCTTATTCGTGCCCAGCGGTAGACCCAGGGCCACGTTGGAAGCAATTGTGCGCCAGGGCAAGAGTCGCGACTCTTGGAAGGCTACCGCCGCGCGGCTGTTGATCCCGGTAACCGGATACGAACCGATATGCACCTGCCCGGTTGTTGGGGTATCCAGCCCCGCGGCTATGCGCAAGAGCGTGGACTTGCCACAACCGGAAGCCCCCAGGAGCGCAACGATTTCTCCGGGCGCGATTTCGTAGGTGACATCGCGCAATACGGTGTGCGCGGTGGCGCGGTCGGTAAAGGTTCGGCCCACGTGTTCGAAACGGAGTTTTTGGGCAGGGGACTGGTCGGCGGCGGAAATATCGGTGCTGCAGGGGCTAAAGGCCGTGTCAGTGTCAGTTTTAGCGGCGGGTTCTGTCGCCGTTAATGTGGTCATTTTGCTGCTTTCAGGTTGGGGCACAGCGCGGTGGATGGCGCCATGGCACAAATTTTCTGGGGCTTACCCAAAGCGCGTGCAACTATGCACCGGCGCTGGGTGATCTCCCGGGGATGCGTAGACCTGAAAGCGGTTAAACGCCTCGGCCTGACCTGCCACTTCTTGGCAGCGGCCTAAATGGTGTTCCGCGGCGTTTTAGTGGCTGTCGCGCATGCCCGGGCAGAGCATGCTGAAACACATTCGACAGCTGATGGCCGCGAGTTGGAACTCCGGTTTGGTAAGCGCAGCGGGGACGGCGAGATGATCGCAGTGCAAGACTTGCGCGTTCATGCTCTTCCCCTTCTCTCGTTACGCTGATGCGCTTGATGTGATGCGCTCATGCTTTTGTGAATCGGTATAGCAACTTAGCGTGTAACAGCTACCGGGGGCAAGCCAGGGTCGGCCTAAGTGATCGAATGCGTCAATCCGTCGCCGCGAGTCGCAAGGCTTTCGAGCACGAGGTGCCGCATTGGAATTGGAGCGGGTGACGGGAATCGAACCCGCACCGCCAGTTTGGAAGACTGGAGTTCTACCATTGAACTACACCCGCGTGGGCTGAAAATTATCAGCCAAAAACTGAAAACATCAGCGCGGCGAAACATTACCAGGCGGGGCACAGGGCAGTGCAACTCGGTGCCCACTTTGTTTGTATCTTTTGCGCTCTTTGGCCCGGCCTTCCGCGTCTTTATTGGGTGCCATGTTCGTCAGATGCGCCCCGTCCTAACTGAAGGCCTTGGCCCGGCAGAGCTGGCTCAGGTGCAGCGTTGGGCCCTCGCAATTGCCTCCGGTGGGTTTCAGTGGGTAATGTTACTCGCTGGCGTAACTCGCCACAGCCGGGCGCGTGCACGTGATTGAGCGCTGGGCAGTAGACTCATCGTTCGTGAACGGGGCGTAGCGTAGTGGCCAGCGCGCCTGCTTTGGGAGCAGGAGATCGGGAGTTCAAATCTCCCCGCCCCGACCAATGGGCTTTTGGTCAGTTGAATATTTTGCCGCCAACCTGATGGAGAAACTGAAGTGAAGAGCGCTGTCGAGACTCTGGACTCAACGCGGGTCAAACTCGCCGTAGAGGTGACATTCGAAGAGCTTGCCCCCGTAATTGACCAGGCTCTTGCGCACATTGGTGAGCAAATCCAGGTGCCGGGTTTCCGCAAAGGGAAGGTGCCCGGTCGCATTGTGGAACAGCGCGTGGGACGAGCGGCAGTTTTAGAACACGCCATCAATGACGGCATGCCCGATTTTTATCGCCAGGCAATTGAGCAAAACGACCTGCGGCCCCTCGGTCAGCCGGAAATTGAAGTAACGAAGGTTCCAGAAACTACGGATGCGGAAGACACTTTGGAATTCACCGCCGAAGTGGATGTTCGTCCCGAACTTCAGCTGCCGGACTGGGAAGACATCACAGTCACCGTCAATGATGTGGACGTTAGTGATGAGGCCGTCCAAAAGCGGCTGGACACCCTGCGGGAGCGCTTCGGGTCTCTGGTGGGCGTAGATCGTCCTGCAGCCGATGGCGATTTTGTTGTCATCGACTTAAAGGGCGAAGCCAACGGCGAAGAAATCGACAATGTTTCGGGCGTTTCCTACCAAATTGGCTCCGGCAACATGCTCGAAGGCCTTGATGAAGCACTCATCGGTCTCTCCGATGGCGAGACCACGACCTTTGAGGCCCCGCTTGCTGGTGGCCCACAGGCAGGTGAAGTGGCACAGATCACGGTCACGGCGCAATCAGTTAAGGAGCGCGACCTTCCACCTGCCGATGACGATTTTGCGCAACTGGCCTCCGAGTTCGACACGCTCGATGAATTGATGGCAGATCTGCGCGAAGAAGTGGCGCGGGAAAGTGGCAATGAACAGGCAGTTGAAGCTCGTGACAACCTCTTAGAGGCCATTGTCGAAAAGGTCGACGTGCCCGTGCCTCCGCGCATGGTTGAAGAAGAGGTTCATCGCCACCTTGAAAGCGAGGGGCGCCTGGACGACGATGAGCACCGCACCGAGGTGCAGGAATCGACGCAGAACGCCTTTGAGCGCCAGATCCTGTTGGATTACATCGCGGAAAAGCTTTCCGTTGAAGTTACGCAGCAGGAACTCATTGAATTTATGGTCAATGCTGCCGGCCGCATGGGCACCGACCCCAACGAGTTCATTCAGTCCCTTGATACCCAGGGCCAAATCCCAGCCGTCGTGGGCGAGGTAGCGCGCAATAAGGCGCTTTCGCGGGCGCTGCGCTACGTCAAGGTTGTCGACGAGTCGGGCGAGAATGTCGATTTGACTGAATTCATTGGCTCCGATGAGGAGGATGCCGCCGCGGCTGCGGAGGCAGAAGCAGCAGCTGAGCAGGCTGATGGCGCGGATGAAAATGGTGCTGAAACCGGCAACTAGTCTGCAGCTGGCAGCTATTTAAGCTTTTAAGCGCGATTTCGCGGGTGAGCGGTCACTTTCCGAAACATGGAAAGTGACCGCTTTCTTTGTCCCCTGGGGAGCCAGATTGAAGGCGTCACTGCGCCAACAGCGAAACGAAGCCGATATGCGTGCTGTTTGTCAGCCCGGCGGGTTAGAGTCGTCTTGGCAGTTGAACTTCTAGTGCTGTTGAAAATCATCGGCACCCACGTGAAGTTCGACGAGATTTTTACTCAAGAAACCGGGAGCGATTGTCACGTGAGTCAGAAAAGCCCCGCCACTGCGCGAAGCGATAAGGATTCCAACCTGGGTCTCAATGACCATATTTTTAACCGTTTGCTGCGGGAGCGCATCATTTGGTTGGGGTCCGAAGTACGAGACGAAAACGCCAACGCCATCTGTGCCCAGATGATGCTTTTGGCAGCCGAAGACCCGGATAAAGACATTTGGCTTTACATCAACTCACCGGGTGGCTCGGTCACTGCCGGAATGGCGATTTACGACACGATGCAATACGTCCAGCCCGATGTGGCGACCGTTGCGATGGGCTTGGCTGCCTCGATGGGGCAGTTCTTGTTGTCCTCCGGCACGCCGGGCAAGCGGTATGCCACTCCCCATGCGCGCATCATGATGCACCAGCCCTCCGGTGGTATCGGTGGTAGTGCCACCGATGTGCGTATTGCAGCGGAACTGATTTTGCACATGAAGAAGGTCATGACGGAAATCACGGCTGAACAAACCGGAAAGAGCGTCGAACAGATCACGACGGACGCCGACCGGGACCGCTGGTTCACCGCAGACGAGGCTTTGGATTACGGCTTCATTGACCAGGTAGTAACGCACTCCCGCTCCGTAGCAGGCGGCGGCGGTACGAGCGCTTAAGTGAATCTAGTTTTTTATCGCCCCCGCTTTAACAGGAGCTAAAGTGACGACCGAACGTAATAAACCCGCACACTCGCTTCCCGCATATCTGAAAAATCAGGGCGGGGTAGCGTACCCATTTGGCGCACCCAACTCGCGCTACATTTTGCCGCAGTTCGAAGAGCGCACTGCTTATGGTTTTAAGCGCCAAGATCCCTATGCGAAACTCTTTGAGGATCGAATTATCTTCTTAGGCGTTCAGATTGACGATGCCTCAGCTGACGACGTCATGGCGCAACTGCTGGTTTTGGAGTCGATGGATCCGGATCGCGACATCACCGTTTACATCAACTCACCCGGTGGCTCCATGACCGCGCTGACTGCGATTTACGACACCATGCAATACATTCGCCCCCATGTGCAGACGGTGTGCCTGGGGCAGGCTGCTTCCGCTGCCGCGGTGCTACTAGCGGCCGGAACACCCGGTAAACGCCTCGCGCTGCCCAACTCGCGCGTCATGATCCATCAGCCCTCAATTCAGGGCGGCTTTGGCCAGGCATCTGATATAGAGATCCAAGCCAATGAAATCGTGCGTATCCGGGAATGGCTCGAAAATACCCTGGCGCATCACACCAAGCGAAACGCCGAAGAAATTCGAGCCGACATTGAGCGTGACAAGATCCTGACGGCCGAAGAAGCCCTGGAATATGGGCTGGTCGACCAGGTCTTGGAAAGCCGGAAGTCACCGCTGGAGGGGTAGGGCTTTAAAAGCCGAAGCGCAGAGACCGAACTAAAATTGTTGCCAAGTCCTCGGCGGGTACAGATGACGTTGAGGCTTGGGTGCCGTAGCGTTCATGCAACAGTCCTCGAATGAGGGTTTAAGTCCGATCCATCTGGACGGTAGTGGCCAGTTCACTGCCTTAAGAGAGGTGTTAGGTCAGTGGCACGGATACAAGATGGTGCCGATCTGCTGAAATGCTCTTTTTGCGGAAAGAGCCAAAAGCAAGTGCGTCGGCTCATCGCGGGTCCGGCGGTGTACATCTGTGATGAGTGCATCGAACTTTGCAATGAGATTGTTGAAGAGGAACTGCGCGAAGCCGAAGAAACTGGCCTAACGGACTTGCCCAAACCGAAGGAAATTTTCGAGTTTCTGCAGGAATACGTCATCGGGCAGGACGAGGCCAAGCGCTCGCTAGCGGTTGCGGTCTATAACCACTACAAGCGCGTCCAAGCTCAGGAGCGACGCGCCAGCAGTGATGAAGAAGTCGACATAGCAAAATCCAATATTTTGCTGGTTGGCCCCACCGGCTGCGGCAAGACGTATCTGGCTCAGACACTTGCCCGGATGCTTAATGTTCCCTTTGCGCTGGTTGACGCTACCGCGCTGACTGAGGCCGGCTACGTGGGTGAAGATGTTGAAAACATCCTATTAAAACTCATCCAGGCCGCTGATAATGACATTGCGAAAGCGGAAACGGGCATTATCTATATCGACGAGATCGATAAGGTCGCCCGCAAGGCTGAAAACCCCTCAATTACGCGCGATGTTTCGGGTGAGGGCGTGCAGCAGGCCCTGCTGAAAATCTTGGAGGGCACGGTCGCATCTGTGCCACCGCAGGGGGGCCGTAAGCACCCGCACCAAGAGTTTACGAATATCGACACCACCAATGTGCTATTCATTGTCGCCGGCGCCTTCGCGGGATTGGAAGAAATTGTGTCCTCCCGCGCCGGACGCGGCGGCATTGGATTTGGTGCCAGCCTGGCTGAAGCCGATAACGAAGAGATCTTCAACGACGTGCGACCCGAAGATCTTTTGAAGTTTGGTTTAATACCGGAATTTATTGGGCGCCTGCCCGTAATCACGGCTGTTAACCATCTGGATCGTGCCGCTTTGGTGGAGATTTTGACCGAGCCGAAGAATGCGCTGGTCAAGCAGTATGCCGCGATGTTCGAGCTGGACGGCGTGGAGTTGGAGTTCACGACCGAGGCGGTCGAGGCGGTAGCCGATCAGGCATTAATGCGCGGGACCGGCGCCCGCGGGCTGCGCGCGATTATGGAAGAGGTCTTGCAGCCCGTCATGTTCGAAGTCCCGAGCAGAGACGATATTGCCCGTGTGGTGGTAACCGAAGAGGTTGTGCTGAATAATGTGGCTCCCACCCTGGTGCCGCACGCGGAAGATGACGGCGTCGAAGCGGAAGAGAAAACCGCCTAGCATTTTCGACTCGCACCTCCGGTAATCGTGTTCCACAGTGGAGTAGGAGCCATGAGACAGGAGGAATAATGCAGCTTGACTGGATCAAACCCCTCATCGGAATTCCTGGTCCGTTCGCTACCGTCTATTTAGATGCCACACGTGGTGACGAATCGGGTTACCGCGAAGTGATGAATCGCTGGCAGGGCTTGAAACGCTCCCTGATTAATCAGCACACGCCCGAAGACGTACTGAACCTACTCGAAGATCGCATTTCTCAAGCCACCCACGCCACGGGGCAAGTGGGACGCTTTTTGATTGTCGGCCGCGGTGAAGTGCTAGTAGACCGCGTAATGAAGACCCCGCCGCTAAAAGATGAGGCGATTTACGCCGGCGCCCCGGCATTGCGCGCCGCAGCCGCGGCAACTGATGATCAAGTCAATTACTTTCTAGTTGAGATTAACCGCATGGGGGCGGACGTCAAGACACCCGATCCCCAAAACCCCTTCGGTCCGCTTGAGATTTACGCCCAAATCGCCGGTGAACACGACGTCGTGCACAAGGTCCGCGGTGGCGGGTTTCACCACGGAAGGCTGCAAAATCGCGCTCAAGATTCATGGGAACGAAACGCAGACTACATCGCTAACCATCTCGATGAACTCGTCACTACCGACCGGCCCGAACTACTGATTCTCAGTGGCGATGTGCGAGCTGTCGGACTCGTTGAAGAGCGCCTGGGGGAACCAGCGCGCAAGATCTCCACCCAGCTTCCCGGAGGTGGCCGCAATGAGAGCGGTGAAGATGCTCATTTCCACCAGCAGTTGGAATCAGCGCTGGATGACTACCGCCAGAAACGGCGGGGCAGCGTGATCGCCCGCTTTGAACAAGAGCTCGGTAGAGACGAGGCGGCCGTTACGGGCCAAGCGGATGTATTGCAGGCCCTTCAGCGCGGTCAGGTATCAGAACTGCTCCTGCAGGGGGATGGTTCCAGCTCGCCGGAACCGGAGGCTTCCCTGTGGATCGGCCAGGGGGCGCTAGAGGTAGCTGACTCCGAATCCGAAGTGCGCGAACTTAGTGATACCGCCGAGGAGCTCTCAGCCGACATCGCACTTTTGCGCGCCGCAGTGGGACAAGATGCCGGGGTCACTTTCGTAAATGACTCCCTCACCCTTCCTGGCGGGGTTGGCGCGCTGCTGCGCTGGAAAGACGCCGCCACGCCAGATGAAAATGTTCTGTCCTTTAGCGACGATTCCCAGCGCTTGCGCGCCGAGCCGTACTAGCCCCCGGCACTTGCGCGCCCAGCCGTACTAGCCCCCGGCACCTGCGCGCCCAGCCGTATTAGTCTCGGCGCCGCTTTGCCGGAGGCTCTCCCAGTTCGGAAGCGATGATGGCTGGCTCATCAAAATCGCCTGCGACTAATTGCAGCTCTTCTACGTGCCCGGCGGCCGCCAAGTCCGAAGCGATTGCTTCAATAGCCGAAAGCTGCGCCGCTGGGATGGCAAGTTCGGCCCTGATGAGCGGCGTACGCATCGAAACCTTCGCTTCGGACTTCGTCCGGCGCAACTCAGCCAAAGCCGCACCAGCCACCGGCAACACGGCCGGGTTACTATTGATGGCAGCGGCGCGCAGTACATCTGAAGTGGGCCAGGGTGCCTTGTGAATGGACCCCACCCGCCACCATGACCACACTTCTTCTGTGGCGAAGGGCAAAAATGGCGCAAAGAGTCGCAGCAGCACATCGAGTGCAAGAACGAGGGCGGCACGAGCCGACTCCGACTCGGTGCCTTCCGCCCCATAGGCCCGATCTTTAACGAGTTCCAAGTAGTCGTCACAAAACGCCCAAAAGAGCGATTCGGTTAGCTCGAGCGCCCGCGTGTGGTCATAACGCTCGAAAGACGCGCCCGCCTCATCAACAACATGAGCCAGGGCAGCGAGCATGGTGCGATCCAGCGGGTTCGTCACCAGGGACGGATCGGCAACCTGTTCCGTCGCCCCAAGCGGCGTAATTTCATCGCCCAAAGCTCGCTGGAGCACAAACTTCGAGGCATTTAAAATCTTGATGGCCAGGCGCCGTCCGATCTTCATCTGGTCTTCTTCAAAGACCGCATCGGTACCAAGCCGCGCTGAGGCGGCCCAATAGCGCACCGCATCGGAGCCGTGCTGTTTCACCAGCCCCATCGGCGTAATGACGTTCCCCTTGGACTTCGACATCTTTTTGCGGTCCCGGTCCAGCATCCAGCCGCTAATGGTGGTGTGCTTCCACGGCAGATGACCGTGTTCGAGCTGTGAACGCAACAGAGTTGAGAACAACCAGGTGCGAATGATGTCTTGCCCCTGGGGCCGCAAGTCCATTGGGAAAACCCGTTCAAATAGGTCCGGATCAGCGATCCACCCCGACACAATTTGCGGTGTGAGCGACGAGGTCGCCCATGTGTCCATAACGTCTGGATCGCCGATGAATCCGCCGGGTTTGCCGCGGTCAGCCTCTGAGAAACCAGCTGGGCAGTCCACCGAGGGATCAATCGGCAATTGCGACTCGTCGGGAACAAGCGGATCGTCGTACTGCGGATTGCCCGCATCGTCGAGGCGGTACCACACGGGGAAGGGCACACCAAAGAAGCGCTGGCGAGAAACAAGCCAGTCGCCGTTTAAGCCCTCCACCCAGTTCTCATAGCGCACCTTCATAAAGTCGGGGTGCCAGTCCAGTTCCAAGCCGCGCTCCAGCAACGTTTCGCGCAAACCCGGTGCGCCTTCGGGCCGCCCACTATTGCGGATGTACCACTGGCGCGTGGTGACAATCTCCAGCGGGCGATCACCCTTTTCAAAGAATTTCACCGCGTGGGTAATCGCCTCCGGCTCGCCAATCAGATCGCCGGACTCGCGCAGTAATTCGACCATTGCCTCCCGGGCAGAAAACACCGTCTTGCCCGCTAATTTTGCATAGGCTTCCTGGGCGGCGGCGTTTTCGAGTCCGGCCGGAGCCTCAGCGATAAACCGGCCATCCCAGCCCAGTACCGTGCGCGTCGGCAGATCTAATTCGCGCCACCAAATCACGTCAGTGACATCACCGAACGTACAGATCATGGCGATCCCGGTGCCCTTATCCGGTTCTGCAAGCCGGTGGGCAACAACGGGAACCTCAACGCCGAATACCGGCGAGGTCACAGTTTTACCAAACAGGTCCTGATAGCGCTCATCATCGGGATGGGCCACGAGCGCGACGCAGGCGGGCAGCAACTCCGGGCGCGTAGTTTCGATCTCAATTGGCGTATCGCCGGCTGCCTTAAACGTCAACTTATGGAACGCCCCGGGCCGCTCCCGATCCTCCAACTCGGCCTGGGCAACCGCGGTGCGAAATGTAATGTCCCACATCGTGGGAGCCTGCGCCTGATAGGCCTCGCCGCGGGCCAAATTGCGCAAAAATGCCTGCTGGGAAACGGCTTGTGCGCGCGCATCAATGGTCTGGTACGTATATGACCAGTCCACGCTCACGCCCAGACGCCGCCATAGTTCTTCAAATTTCTTTTCGTCTTCTTCTGCTAACTTTTCGCACAGCTCGACGAAGTTACGGCGCGAGACCGGGACCTGATCAGCAGGCCGGACCGTCTTTTCCCCACTGTGGGGCGGCACAAAATCAGCGTCATAGGGCAGGGAAGGATCACAGCGAATCCCAAAATAATTTTGCACCCGACGCTCAGTCGGCAGGCCATTGTCATCCCAGCCCATGGGGTAGTACACCGATTTGCCCAGCATGCGCTGGTAGCGGGCAATCACATCGGTGTGCGTATACGAAAACACGTGCCCCACGTGCAGTGAGCCGGAAACCGTGGGCGGGGGAGTGTCAATTGAGTAGATTTGCTCCCGGGTAGCAGTGCGGTCGAAATCATAGGTGCCCTGCTGGCTCCAGCGGGCGTCCCAAGTTTCTTCCAGACCGTCCAAAGTGGGTTTATTAGGAACAGCACGGGGTTGCAGATCGCTCATGGTTACCTATCTTCCCAGATGCCACTTAGGCTGATGCGTGATGGTTATCGTTGCGCTAGCGCGCTAACGAGTTTAAAGCGCTCGACGCCCTAGGAGTGTAAATGTCTTTAGGTACTGACTTAAACATCACTGGAGAAAAACGCGCGGTCGTTACGGGAGCGTCTTCGGGAATTGGTGCAGCGACCGTGACGCGACTGCGTGCCGCCGATTGGGATGTTATCGCTGTTGCCCGCCGCGAGGACCGCCTTAAGGAATTGCAGGAACGCACCGGGGCAGTACCGCTGGCCTGTGACATTACAATTGCGGACGACGTCGCGCGCCTTAGCGAATTCGTCGCCGAGCGCGGGGTACTTCACGCGCTGGTTAACAACGCGGGCGGTGCCTTCGGTCAAGAACCAGTCGCGGAAGCCGACATCGACAAGTGGCAGCAGATGTATGACGTCAACGTGATCGGAACGCTGCGCATCACGCGGGAGTTGTTGCCGCAACTGCGCGCTAGTAACGCTGGTGACGTCGTCATGGTGACCTCGACCGCTGCCCATGACACCTACCCGGGCGGGGGCGGCTATGTGGCGGCTAAGCACGCCGAGCGAATCATCGCCAACACGCTACGCCAAGAATTAGTAGGCGAGCCGGTGCGCATTATGGAGGTTGCTCCGGGAATGGTGATGACCGAGGAGTTTTCCCTCACCCGTTTCGCGGGCGATCAACAACGCGCGGAGGCTGTATATGAGGGAGTAGCCGAGCCGCTTGTCGCGGACGACATTGCCGAAGTGATTGAGTTCATGCTCTCCCGGCCCCATCACGTTAACCTCGACAGCGTGATTGTCCGTCCCCGCGCTCAGGCGACGAACACGCTTGTTGCCCGCGCCGATTCATAAATTGGCTGACGCAAATCCATAAAAGCCACTTGCGCTAAAAGCTCTACTGTGTCATTATCTTTTTCATGCACATTACAATTTCTATGCTTCGCAACGACCAGGTTTCTGCCTGCGCCGATATGCGAATGCGAATGTGCATGATGTGCCGCTCGAACTTCTAATAGTTCCCGGCCTCCTCCAGCGCCACCTTGTATTAACAAGTTGACCCCAATGTTTGGCGCAGAGTTTTCTCTCCCCAGCAGCTAACTGAAGTTCTTTTCAGAATCATCGCTGCGCATTAATGCGACCCCCACCTCAGTAATTTATCCTGCCTTTGAAGTTTATTGAGGCGCAGATATAGGGAAGCAAAATGTCATCCATCGTTCTAATTGGGGGATCGCCTTCTCCCACCTCACGCAGTTCAGTCGTCCTGGATCAGGTCGCCACCCAGATCAAACTCGCAGGATTTGAAGTCGAGCGCATTGAAGTGCGCGATATTGATCCTGCCGCTTTACTGTTCGCTGACTTTGGCCACCCAGACGTGCTAGCTGCCGGGGAAAAGATTGAGCGTGCATCAGCGGTGGTGCTAGCAACGCCGGTATATAAGGCATCGTATTCGGGGGTGCTCAAATCACTCCTTGATCTGCTTGCACGCGACGCGTTCCACAATAAACCGATTCTGCCCATTGCGACGGGCGGAACAATCGCGCACCTACTGTCAATTGACTACGCGCTGCGTCCCGTTCTCTATGCACTGTGTGCGGAAAAGGTATTAGCGGGCCGATTTATTCTCGATAAAGACGTTTCTACGATTGCTCCCAATGTTGGCATCGAAGATGCAGAAGCGTGGGATGCGTTGGAGGCTCAAATTGCCACGCTATGCGATGAGGTGACGCATCTCAATCAGCGAGAACTAGCGGCTGTTTAGCCGCTTCTAGGTCCTAATAAATAACAACATTGCACGAAGCCCTACTTTTGGGCGCCCAAATAACACTCATTTTGAATTTCAATTAGGGGACACTTGTGTCTAAACAAATTCGCGTAAACGGTTTTGAAATGGCCACACCGGGCCACATTAATCACGGACTGTGGCGGCTGCCGGGGAATCGGCGGGTCGACTACAACAAGTTGGACTATTGGATCGAGCTGGCGCGCGTGGCCGAGAGGGGACTCTTCGACGCAATTTTCCTAGCAGATGTGGTCGGCACGTACGGGACCTATAAGGGCTCGCGGCGCCCGGCGTTGAAGGCGGGCATGCAGGTGCCCAACATCGATCCTAGTTATGTAATTCCGGCGATGGCTGCCGTGACCGAACATCTCGCGTTCGCGGTTACCGGCACGACCACATATGAACCGCCTTTTGGTTGGGCACGGCGGCTATCGACCCTCGATCATCTGACCAACGGCCGTTTCGCTTGGAACGTCGTAACTGGTTATCTCCCGGATGCTGCTGCAAACTACGGCTTGAGCGCGCAAATTAAACACGACGATCGCTACGAGATTGCTGACGAATACCTCGAGGTCATTTACCGCTTACTGGAGCTGTCGTGGGACGAAGACGCCGTTGTTAAGGACGGCGCCAGCCACCTCTATTCTGACCCGGACCGGGTGCATGAAATTGGCTATGAGGGTCGACATTTCAAGGTGGCGGGTCCTCATCTGTCCGAACCTTCGGTTCAGCGCACTCCGGTTATCTACCAGGCGGGGACTTCCTCGCGCGGCAAGGCGTTTGCTGCCCGCCACGCCGAGGGTGTCTTCTTACTACCGCGCGATGATCAGCAGGCACAGGAAGAGATTGCCGACCTTCGCCGCCTCGCGGTCGAAGAGGGAAGGCAAGCAGAAGATGTTAAGGCCTTCCTGGGCGTCGAAATTGTCACCGGGCACAGCACCGATGAGGTTAATGCGAAGGTGCAAGTTCTTGCAGATAACCGCGATATCGAGGGGCATCTCGTGTTGTTCTCCGGCTGGGCGGGAATTGACCTGTCGGGTGACGACACCGATAAATACCTTGAATACAAAGCCGGCGATGCGATGCAGACATTTGAGCGCATGTGGTCAGAGGGTGAGGACCGCAAGAAGGTGGGCGAACTTGTCGAGCACCTATCGCATCCAGCAAATGACAAGTTGTTCATTGCTGGAACGCCTGACCAGGTGGCTGACCGCCTCATAGGTCTGATTGACGGAACCGACGCTGATGGAATCAATCTCGTCCAGCACCTATCCCCGGGCACCTTTGAAGACTTCTCGAATCTCGTTGTGCCCGAACTGCAGCGCCGCGGCCGCTACCGCACCGCCTACACCCCGGGCGAAACGCTCCGGGAACGCTTGCACGGCTCCGGAGCACGTCCGCTTCCCGGTCACCCAGCTGCTGCTTATGCGCAGGAGCGTGAGCTGCGCCAGGCGCAGCGTGGAACAAACGGTCAAGTAACCAACCCAAACAGTGAATTCGCATCGGTTTAAGGAGTAAGAAATGACTGCAACATTTACCGAAGCTCAACCCCAGATTGTTACCTTCAACACCGTCGGTACCTATCGCGGGAATCTGCGTACTGACGTGGCAGCACGCCAATTTCAAGTTGGAGTAGCTGAACCCGAAGAACTGGGCGGCGACGACTCCGCCCCCAACCCGATGGAGTTACTCCTGGCGGGCCTCGATGGCTGCCTGGCTGTTGTAGCGGACGTGGTTGCAGCTGAGTATGACGCGAAGATCAAGTCGCTCTCGTTAACTACGGACGCTGACCTCGACGCACGCGGGTTCCTGGGCACGGCAGACATCAACCCTTATTTCCAGGCAGTGCGCACGAACGTGGAGATCGACATTGATTTGCCGCGTGAACAGTTCGTGGAGTACACCGAAACCGTATTGCGCCGCTGCCCAGCAGCCACGCTCATCTTGGCCGCTAAAGTGCAATTTGAGATCGCCTGGAGGCAGATTTGAACGTGCTTAGCGTGTGAGCTTAGGAGCGCCTAGCGCATCGGAACCCACACACTAATCAAAGCCGGTCTCGCTAAGGCATCCACAGGGCGAAGAATGATGGGGAAAGGGTTCTAGATC
>JAJYRW010000235.1 GCA_021793895.1 Actinomycetes bacterium | reverse complement strand
TTCCGATCTATTTCCATTGCCTAGTGACCCCCACATCGGGATACATGCAGGGGTCACTTTTCCGGCAAGACTTGGAACTCGTCCCCGAGTCGCGCCCCTAATCGCGGGAGCTGAGTTCCAAACCACCAGCGGCAGCCGCACTCTTCTCGACAACGACAGTGTCGCCGTCCTTAATTTCACCGGCCAGGAGCGCGCGGGCGAGACGGTCGCCGATCTCGCGTTGCACCAAGCGGCGCAGGGGGCGCGCACCGTAGATGGGGTCGAACCCTTCGAGAGCGAGCCATTCGCGCGCGGCGTCGGTTACCTCGAGAGTCAGGCGGCGGTCTTCGAGTCGGCGAGCAAATTGCGCGACTTGCAGGTTCACGATTTCGCCCAGTTCCGGCAGCGACAAAGCATCGAAAATCACGATGTCGTCGAGACGGTTGAGGAACTCGGGTTTGAATGCAGCGCGCACCGCCGTCATTACCTGCTCATGTTGCGTATCCGTGTCAAGTGTCGGGTCGACGAGGTATTGCGAGCCGAGGTTCGACGTCAGAATCAGGATCGTTTGGCGGAAGTCCACCGTGCGGCCCTGCCCATCGGTTAGGCGACCGTCATCGAGGACCTGCAGCAGGATGTCGAAGACTTCCGGGTGGGCCTTTTCTACCTCGTCTAGCAGGATGACTGAGTAGGGGCGACGGCGCACGGCCTCGGTGAGTTGGCCGCCTTCTTCATAACCGACGTACCCGGGCGGGGCGCCGATCAGGCGGGCCACCGAGTGGCGTTCGGCGTATTCGGACATGTCGATGCGCACCATGGCACGCTCGTCATCGAAGAGGAAGTCGGCCAACGATTTGGCGAGCTCGGTTTTTCCGACACCGGTCGGCCCGAGGAACAGGAATGAACCCGTGGGACGGTGGGGATCTGCGACGCCGGAGCGGGCGCGGCGCACCGCATCGGAGACGGTCGCGACAGCTGTCTTTTGGCCGATGAGGCGTTCACCGATGACTTGTTCCATGCGCAGGAGTTTTTCGGTTTCCCCTTCGAGGAGGCGGCCGGCCGGGATACCGGTCCACATGGAGACGACGTCTGCGATGTCGTCGGGGCCCACATTCTCGGGAACCATCGCGGTGGTCGGATCCGTTTCTGCGCGGGTAGCCGCTTCTTCGGCAGCGGCGATTTCGCGCTGGAGCTCGGGGATCTCTCCGTAGCGCAGGCGCGAAGCAGTTTCGAGGTCAGCTTCTCGTTCGGCGCGGATGCGCTGGTCTTCGAGCGTCGCGAGCTTTTCTTTTAAGTCGCCCACGAGGTTACGGGCGCCGCGCTCTTGTTCCCAACGCAGTTCCAGGGCGGAGAGTCTTTCTTCTTGGTCCGCGAGTTCCGTGCGCAAGGCTTCGAGCCGTTCTTTCGAGGCGGCGTCTTCCTCGTTTTCGAGTGCGAGTTCTTCCATTTTCAGCCGGTTTACCGCGCGGGTCAGTTCATCGATTTCAATCGGTGAAGAGTCGATTTCCATGCGCAGGCGCGAGGCAGCCTCGTCGACGAGGTCGATGGCCTTATCGGGCAGGCGCCGGCCGGTGATATAGCGATCAGAAAGCGTAGCTGCGGCAACAAGCGCGGCGTCGGCGATCGTGACTTTATGGTGGGCTTCATAGCGTTCAGCCAGACCGCGCAGAATCGCGACCGTATCTTCGACGCTCGGTTCCCCCACGAAAACCTGCTGGAAGCGGCGTTCCAGGGCGGCGTCTTTCTCGATGTGTTCGCGGTACTCATCGAGCGTGGTGGCGCCTACGAGACGTAGTTCGCCGCGGGCCAGCATGGGCTTAAGCATGTTGCTGGCGTCCATTGATCCTTCAGACGCGCCGGCACCCACCATCGTGTGCAACTCGTCAATGAACGTGATGATTTCGCCCTCGGCGGCCTTGATTTCTTCGAGTACTGCCTTGAGTCGTTCTTCGAATTCACCGCGGTATTTAGCGCCGGCGACCATCGCACCAAGGTCGAGCGAGATCACGCGCTTTCCGCGCAGCGACTCAGGGATGTCATTTTCGATGATGCGCGTCGCGAGCCCTTCGACGACGGCGGTTTTCCCGACGCCGGGGTCGCCTATGAGGACAGGGTTATTCTTGGTGCGCCGACTCAGGACCTGGATCACGCGCCGAATTTCGGTGTCGCGACCAATTACGGGGTCGAGTCGGCCCTCACGCGCGGCTGCTGTGAGGTCAATGCCGAACTTCTCCAGCGCGTCCTCGGTGCTTTCGGGGTTTTCGGACGTGATCTTTTTGTCTCCGCGCACTTCCGGGAGCGCCTCTTGGAGGTGCTGCGCGGTGGCGCCGAGTTCTGAAAGAGCGGTGGCTACCTCGTCGCGCCCCTGGGCCAGTGCGATTAGGAGTTGTTCGTTGGATACGAACTCATCGCCGTGGGCCGCAGCATTTTTCCCGGCGGTGCTCAGCAATGCTCCAAGGGCGCGCGAAACCTGCGGTTCGACCGTAGAAGAGCCGGAGACGCTCGGGAGCGCGTCGGCAATTTTTTCTAGCCGAGTGCGCAACTGGGTGAGGTCGACATTGACGGCGGAAAGCAGGTTTACGGCGTATGAGTCCGACTGTGTGAGCAGCGCGAGCCCAACGTGAACGGGTTGAACTTCGGGATTACCTGCGCTGGCGGCCAATTGGATTGCGGTCTGCAGCGCCTCTTGGGTGGTGGTAGTGAATTTCAGGTCCATATTTGCCTCCTAGCGCAGTTGGGGCCTGGTGCTATTACGGGTAATTTTCAATCCACTAATAACAACGCATGCAAAGTTGAGTCTATTCCACTCAACCTTAGATCATCGTTGGCCCTAGCGCGCAAAATGACCGACGTTAGGTCGCGGTCACAGGCCGTCGGATGGGTTTTGCACCTGGTTCGCCGCGTTGGGTGGCCTGTTAGCCGCGTTGGGTGGCCTGTTAACTGCGCTGGGTGGCCTGGTTTCCGGCGGATGCAGCTCCAAAACTCGGGTTTTAGGCCCGGACCGCGTCGAAAATGTCCTACTTCCGACGCGTTAACTGGTTTTGCTGTGACAGAAGTGAAACTTGTTGCTTCCAGTGGCTCCTGGGGCACCAATTTCAGCGAAAATCTGGTCAACGCGTCGGAAGTAGGACATCGCAGGCGCACAAACGTGCGCGAGCGCGGAATTAGTCGGCAGGGGCGGCGGATCCAGGGGCGGCCCGCGGCGGGAAGCAGCGGGCGCAGAGCAGGTAAGAGACTTAGCGGCGACGCCAGATTACGAGAGCGCCGGATTGCTGGCGGCGGCGTTGGGCGTCGCGCACGGTCTCTGGGATGCCGCGGCGTGGCGGCGTCGTTGAAACAACTTCGCCCTCGGGACCCGCCCGAAACACCCGGCTCCCAGGCTCGAGTTGAGCGCGCAACATTTCAATTTCACGCTCGAGCGCATCGACGCGCGCTTCGAGCCGCAAAATGCGCTTGATCCCCGCCAGATTGATGCCCTCATCCTGAGAGAGTCGCTGAATTTCACGCAAAACCGCGACATCGTGCACAGAATAGCGCCGACCTCGACCCGGTGTCCGTTGCGGCGACACCAGACCGAGGCGGTCGTATTGGCGCAAAGTTTGCGGGTGCAT
>JAJYRW010000234.1 GCA_021793895.1 Actinomycetes bacterium | reverse complement strand
TCCGATCTTCGACAAACCGATCGACCGCCATGCCCGCGGCGGCATCGAAATCCAAATCGACGCACGTTAAACCAGTTGTTTCCCCGGGCATTCCAATCAAGGTTGCCGGAACACCAAGTTTGCGCACGAGATCGGTCCGCTCATCATCATTGAGAACATCGAGCACGATGATGCCGTCAACAATGCGGCTGTTTGCCACGCGCTCCAGGCCCTCAACGGCTTCTTCTTGCGTTAGCAACAAGATGTCGTAATCAAACTGCCGGGCCGCGCGAGCGGTGGCGAGAATAAAGGCCATGTGTGCCGGTTCATAGGTATCGGGGCGCAGCGGCTCGGTCACGGCCAAGATGTAAGTGCGCCGACCAGCTAGCGCCCGCGCACCGGCGTTGGGGGCGTAGCCTAATTCCGCGATGGCAGCTTCAATACTTCTGCGCGTCTTTTCCCCAATGGGCCGCTTGCCACTCAAAGCATAGGAAACAGTGCTAATCGAGACACCAGCCGCTTTGGCGACGTCTTTGATCGTGGCTGCCATTCCAACTCCGCTCTGAGTAGAAACGCTTCGATAAGCGTTGCCAGCAGGATAGGCATCATCGAAACGCTTCGTCAAGGGTGGATTAGGTCAGGGCTCTATTAGGTCAGGGCTCGATTAGGTCGTCGCAGCCATCCATTCCCGGCATTAGCTGCGCCAGCGACACCGAGGCGGTCTGGCTATCGGGATTGTCAGGATCAACAAAGTCTCCCCACTGGCCAAATTCCGCAATTCTGCGATCACTGCTCCAGCGCTCAATCAGGGCCTCAGTTAGGCGGTCGCGCGCCGCTTCCGCCTCCGAGACGGTCAGCATTTCGCATTCGCCAAACTCGCTGAGCCCGGGCCACGAAATAACCTCTTCGTCATCGGGATCCTCACCGTAGCTATTTTGGACGAGCCGCACATGATCGGGAAGCGGCTGGAAATCGTGAATTGAGTCCTTGAGCTCATCTAAGAGGACGTGCAACTTTTTGCGGGCCTCATACTGCTCGCCCGTTAGGTCGGGATTCGCGCCTTTATCGCCCTCTGCACCAAATTGATCGACGCTAAGGCGGACCGGCTCGCTGCCGTCATCGAAATCGACCAAAAACACGGAATATCCGCCATCCATAATGCTGTCCATCGAACCGTAATCAGCGGAGGCTATTTCTTCCAGTTCGGCGGTGAAATCCTCAAAAACACACGGGTCAACCCACCCGCCCTGCATCGGCAAAAGCGGGTCTTGCGGGTCTGCCAGCGCTTGGTCATCGGTGCGCTGATCGTCATCGCCAACAGCGCCCATTTCTAATTTGCGAGCGGCTGTGCCGTCAGGGTAGATAGCCAAATACGGGCCAGAACTGAGCGATTCTTCGGTGAAGGTGTAATAGGCGCGCGATTCAGCAACGAATAACGGGGCTTGCTCACCGCTTGGAAATTTGGGCCCGTCATGTTCTTCCGGGCACGCGGTGGGCTCGACGGTAACCTTATCCGGCCCTTGGGCAGCAGGTGTGGCGCACTGCGCCAAAATTAAGACAGTAATCATCAGTCCCGTGCCAGCCAATGCACTGCGCAGCCGCTTTTGCCGCTGAATTTCCATCACCGTATTCTTCGCGATCATGAACTAACCATTGCTTGCCCCCTGTACTCTATGCCGCAAGTGAGACACTTAAAGCCGTGATCGACTTCTGGCCCCGTTTCAAACAGCGCGCCCGTGCCTCGGCTTGGGTCGTATGGTGCATCGGAGTCGGTGTTTATTTTCTGGGCGTCTTCCACCGTTCGTCCCTGGGTGTGGGCGGGACGGAAGCACTAGAGCAACTCAATATCTCCTCCACCGCCCTGGGAACTTTTGTCATGGCCCAGGTCGGAATCTACGCCCTCATGCAGGTTCCAGCCGGCCTCATGATTGACCGGTGGGGACCGCGCCGCATTCTGCTGGCCGCAACCTTAACCATGGGCAGCGCGCAGTTACTGTTCGCATTTTCCAGTAACTTCTCCATGGCGTTTGCCGCCCGCGTGATTCTGGGCGCCGGGGATGCGGCCGTCTTTATCGCCGTCTTGCGCTTGGCTGCCGAATGGTTCCCGCGCCGCCGCTACGCGCTGCTGACGATGATCACCGCGCTGCTGGGAATGCTCGGAAATCTGGTGGCCACCGTGCCGCTGGTTTTATTGCTGGATAACTTTGGTTGGACCAAAACCTTCCTCATCACCGGGGCGACCTCGTGTGTTTATGCCCTCCTGCTCCTGCGCCCGGCCGTCGCCGCTCCCTATCGCGAACCCCGCCCCGCTCCCCCAACCCCGAAAGCAGGTGAGGCGGAAAATGCCGGGCAAGCGACGCCGTCCGTAATTAAAGAAGCCGGCCAAAATATGCGCGCGGCCTGGCGCCAACCCGAAACCCGCCTGGGTTTTTGGACGCACCAGTCCACAATGGCGACCGGAACCGTTATTTCGCTGGTGTGGGGGTATCCGTATCTGACGCAGGGGCTGGACTACACCAATGAGGCCGCGGCGTCGATGCTGTCGCTGTACGTGATCGCCAATGTGGTGTCGAACTTCATTATCGGACCGCTGGCCGGGCGCCACCCGGGATGGCGATTGCCACTGGCATTAGGGACGGCGTCCGCCGTGTTAGCGGGCGTGCTCACCCTCGCGCTGTGGCCGGGGGCGGGACCACCGCAGTGGGTGGTTGCCGTGGTCTTTGCACTGTTCGCGGCTGGAGTGCCGGCCTCGCAAATTGGGTTTCACATTGCTCGCGATTACAATCCCACCGCCCGAATTGCTACCGCGACCGGGCTGGTTAATGCCGGCGGGTTTATTGGGGCGATGGTTTCCTCCCTGCTTGTGGGGGCGGTGTTGGACCTGACTTCGGGCGGTGTGACGGAGCAGGTCGGCTTGCCCAACTATCGCTGGGCGCTATTGATCATGGCCGCAATCGGCGTCATTTCATTCTTGGCCATGGCGCTTTCCATGCTGCGGGTGCGCGGCCTGGTGTTGGGCCGAATTGCCAGTGGTGTGGATGTCGTGGTGCCGGTACGCGAGCGCGTGTGGGACCGGGCGTGGCGGCGGCTGACGAAATGATGCGGGGCGAAAAGTCGAACTGGAACTAGGGCCGCTCTAGCCCGAATGACGGCAGGGCACCTAGGATCTGGTTATATGCCCACGTCTTCTTTCGAGCCGGCGGTGAATTTTCCGACGCGGCCGCTTCAGATTGCCCCTAAATCAGTCTCAGCACCGAAATTGGGGGTCTTCGCGATAGTGATCTTGCTCGCGCTGGGCCTCTTTTTAACAATTTGGCAAGCCCCGGGTTTATGGCGTGACGCCCAGATCAAACTTGATCCGGTAGCCACCGAGGACTTTGGCCTGATCGAGGGCGAGTGTGAAACGCGTCAACTGGTTTTCACCAGCTGCGATACGCACTTCCTCTACCAGGTCGATGAGCAAATTTATGAAGAAGAAGCCAGCTTTATGTTCCTGGACTGGAGCAACTCCGACTATGAGGTTGAGGTAATTTATTCGGCCAAGGATCCCACGCTTGCAAGTTTGAGCCTGGGCATCGACAAGTTCTGGAACCGCCTGGCAATCTGGGGCGTGC
>JAJYRW010000233.1 GCA_021793895.1 Actinomycetes bacterium | reverse complement strand
CAAGACCGCATCATCGGGGACCTCATCGCGCAGCGCGCCAACGCTCCCAGTGCGGGCAGCGCAGATTTACGCGCAGACGACTTGGGGCCGCCGCAGGTCATTTTCACGCGCCCCGAGGTAGCGCATGTGGGTTTGAGCGCCGCAGCGGCGCAGGAGCAGGGCCGGAACGTCCAAATCTTCGACCAAGACTTGGGAGCGGTGGCCGGCGCCGCCTTGCATGCCCACGGCTATCAAGGGCAGGTCCGCTTCGTGGTGGACGTCGAACAGCAGCTTCTTATCGGAGCCACCTTCGTGGGGCAGGACGTGGCCGAGATGCTGCAGGCAGCGACCACCGCGATTATCGGTCAGGTGCCGCTCCAGCGCCTCAAACATGTCGTTCCGGCCTACCCCACGATGAGCGAGGTGTGGTTGCGTTTCCTAGAAGCCGCGGGCTGGTGAAATGTGAAAACTAGTCGGTCACGAGGTCCGGATCCGAGGACAGGATCATGCCAATGGCTACTTCACCGTTGCGCAAGGCTGCCTTGGTGAGCGGCCCGCCCGCGTCTAATGAGCGAAAATCAGTGATGGTCAAGCCGTAAACTTCTTCCAATCCGGGCTGGCAGAAGCCCCGCTCCGGGCACTCCGGAGGACCACCAAGAATCACCCCGCCACAGGCTTCCGAGAGGTCGCTGAGGGTCGCGATATTGTGCTCGGCAGCGAAATCGGCCGTTACCGCGAAACTGTTTTGGTCGGCCGCGTCCGATGCAGAGCCAACGGCAAGCCCGGCATTTTCGGCAAGTTCCGTCAGGTGTTCCATCGTGTCTTCCAGATCTGATGAGGCCACCGGGTCGGCATCTGACCCGTTTTGATCCAGGTTCAGGTACTCCGTGAGCGTGCCGACGTATTCGGGCACGATTGTCAGCTCGCCCGATTCCAGGGCCGGCAAATACAGTTCCCGGTTGCCGATGGTGCGCACCTCGACGTCGTATCCGGCGTCTTTGAGCACCGCGGCATACAGTTCCGCGAGCGTGGCTGATTCGGAGAAGTTAGCCGCCCCAACCACAACCGAACGCGCATCTGGGGCTTGTTCGGGAGCAGCGAGGTCGTGCTCCGCCACGAATGCTGCGGCGGCTTGGCTGGAAGTGTTGCGTTCCACATCTACGGCGCGGTTCAAATCAATAAGCGCGGCCGTATCTAATGACTCCGCAACAAGATCTACGGCCGCCATGAGAGCCGGATCAGCTGCATCAGCGTTCACTGCCGCGATGATGTTGTCTACCGTTTGTAAACCCTGATCATCATCGAGGGAAACTAAGTCCTCCCCGGCAACGGGCTCGCATACTTCACCGGTTGTCGCATTTGGTTCCTGGGGCGCGCTGGTTCCCGAAGAGCCCGGATCACCGCAGGCGGCTAAACCGAAGACTAAAAAACTCGAAGTCGAAATCAGGATCGCACGTTTCATTTTTGCAAAAGCCATGTGCTCTACCCCACCAGAAGACGCGCTGTGCCGCTCGTTGAACGAAAAACCGGAACCAAGCTGTGATGTTGCAGTACCTGGCGAGTCCCACACTAGGTGAGTGCCGGCGTCCTTAATGATTTTGGGGTGACCAGCGGCTGGACCAACGCGAGAACGCCTTCCAAAATGAGACAAAGTGCGGCTACTGCGAGCCCGCCGGCCATGGCTTTTCCGTAGTTTTGGTTTGACATCCCGGTAACGATTATCACGCCCAATCCTCCGCCTCCAACGAGCGCCGCGAGGGGGACGGTGGCTACGACCTGGACCGCCGCCGTCCGCACGCCCGCCGCGATAGTGGGAACAGCTAGCGGCAATTGGACGGATCCCAGTACGCGGGCGGGGGACATCCCCGTGCCTCTGGCAGCATCGAGAACATCGGCATCAACCTCGCGCATTCCCACGTACACATTGGTCAAAATTGGGGGAATTGCGAAGGCGGCAACGGCTAATACGGTCGCGCGATTTCCGAACCCTATAGGCGAAATCGCGAAGATTGTCAGGAGCGCCAGCGTCGGGAAAGCCCGCGAGGTATTGGTAAGGATCACGGTCAGGCCGCCGCCCCGCGATGAGCGAGCCAAGAAAACACCGACGGGAATACCGAGGACCATCGCACCCACGGTGGCCAACGCGGACATCCACAGGTGGTCGACCGTGAGTTTGAGTATGCCACCAGAACCCGTCCAGTTCAGCGGGTCATTTAGCCACGTAAACGCGTCAGAAAACACACTCACTGCACTTCACCCGCCCGCCGCGTCCACGGGGTGACCGCCTTGGCCAGGAGCCACAGCGCCAAGTCAAACGCGAAAGCCAACGTCAAACAGAGCACCGTCGCGGTGACGACCTCCGCGCGGTAATCGCTCCAAAAGCCGCGAAACAGGAGTTGCCCCAGTCCGCCATAGCCCACGACCACGCCCACCGTGGTCAGGGCGACCGTGGTGACCGTCGCCATGCGGATGCCCGCAAATATGGTCGGCAACGCATTCGGCAACTCGACGCGAAACAGCACCTGCCACGCGCCATAACCCATCCCGCGGGCCGCATCGGAAACAGCGGGGTCGACCTGCTGGAGGCCCACCAAAGTATTGCGGACCAACACGAGCAGCGCATAGGCAACGAGACCAATCAAGACCGTGGTTGCCCCGATTCCAGTGAAGGGCGCGAGCACTGCAAACAGCGCGAGGGAGGGAATGGTGTACAAAACGCCAGAAGCGCCAATAACCCAGCCCGCAAGAGCCGGGAAACGCCGCGCCACCAGCGCTAAGGGCAGAGAAAACACGAGCGCTATTGCCACGGCCTGCCACGTCAAATTGATGTGCTGGATCAGTGCGTGGGAGATATCGCCCCAGTTGGTTTCGATATATGCCCAGGAAAACCAAGGGTTGGGAGCAGGGTCGGATGCCGCAGCAAGACCCTCCACAGCAAGCAGCACAAAACCAACGCTACCGGTACGGTCGTGGTGTGGGAAACGATGTGTTGCGATCCGGCCCGGCCTCCGTCAACTTTGCCGACGTGTCGAAGACCTATCCCGACGGCACCGTTGCCGTGGAGAAACTAAACCTGCACGTTAACGCCGAAGAGCTCATCGCACTCGTCGGCCCATCTGGTTGCGGCAAATCCACCACGCTGCGTATGGTCAACCGCCTAATCACGCCCACGGACGGAACTGTTCTCATCGATGGCGAAGACATCGCGGACACCAACCCGGTAGAACTGCGCCGCCAGATTGGGTACGTGATCCAACACGTGGGTCTCTTCCCGCACCGCACCGTGGCGCAAAATGTTGCGACGGTGCCTCACCTGTTGGGATGGAACCGGGCGCGCATTAAAGAGCGCGTGCGTGAACTACTCGAACTCGTCGGCCTGGACCCGGACACGTATACGCGTCGGTATCCGCATGAAGTTTCCGGGGGTGAACGTCAGCGCGTCGGCGTGGCGCGGGCGCTCGCAGCCGACCCGCCCGTGCTCCTAATGGACGAACCGTTTGGGGCGGTCGACCCGATCGGGCGCCGGCGCTTGCAAAGCGAATTTCGCCGCATTCAACAAGAAGTGCGCACCACCGTCCTGTTTGTGACCCACGACCTGGACGAGGCGGTCTTGCTC
>JAJYRW010000232.1 GCA_021793895.1 Actinomycetes bacterium | reverse complement strand
GCCCGGGGAAATTATTCTTCCAGCGAGAATGTCGCCGATATTACGTATCGAGTGGCGGAGTAAAGACTCTGACTCTTTTCCAATGGAACGTCATTTTGATCAAGAATGATCCGGCGCTCGACCAAAACCGGCTCTTCGCTCTCAATCTGCAGGAGTCGCGCGGTCTCTTCCGAAGCGGTTTCTGCGCTTATTGTTGACAGCACGTAGGAAGGAAGCATGCCGTGTTTTCGAAGCGCGGTGTGCAGTGAGCCGCCCTCGAGGTCTTCGCCCAGCACGACCGCGCATTTGGGGGGAAGGGCCGTGGTCTCCACCGCGAGCGGAATTTCATCGGCCAGACGCAATCGCTTTAAAACGACGACGTGGGATTCATCAGCAATTCGAAGATCCCGTGATTCCTCGCTAGTTGCTTCGCGCAATTGCGCATTTAGAAGCTTGGAAGAGGGGCGCTTTCCGCGTCTTTTCATATCCGTTGAAAAGTTCAATTGCGGTCCGGCAGGTCGAAACAGTGGTTGGTCAGCTATGAACGTCCCCGACCCGCGCTTGCGATGTACCAGGCGCTCATTCGCCAAGATTTGTACTGCATGGCGCGCAGTCATACGACTGACATTGAAGCGTTCGGCCAGCTCGGCCTCGGACGGTAATAAGTCGCCCGGCTGGCCATCTACGACCTGTTCTCGCAGCCATTGCACTATCTGTTCATAGCGCGGAACTTCCTTCACCGCTTTTTCTTGACGTGTCACAAAGCCGAGTGTACATTACTTTACAAGCAGGCTATACAACCTGAAGATGATGTACATACCCCAAGCGCATCTGGGCTGTACAGTTACCCGTAAAGGGCTAGGCAAAGTTCAATGGAGAGGTTAGTGATGATCGATTTTTCCGACCCCAAGCAGGTCGCTGGCGCGATTCAATACACCAACGTCAACGCGAATCTGACCAAAGACGGCTTGCTGGAGCACGTCAATACGTGTGCGAAGTATGGCTTTGATGCGGCCATGGTTGCGCCTTGCTGGGTATCGCTGGCAAAGGACGCACTTACCGGAACCGGGGTAAAAGTTGCTTCTACCCTGAACTTCCCGCAAGCAAACGACACATTGGATATGAAACTTGCTGCGCTGCGCGAACTGATAAAAACGGGCGTCGACGAATTCGACTTTCCCCCGAACCCCGGTTACCTAATCGGCGGTATGGCTTCCGAGTACGAATCCGAAATCGCAGCAATCGTGGAACTGGCACACGGCGAAGGTGTGGCCGTGAAAGTGATGCTCGAATTTGGTTTTTTAAACGAAGCACAAAAAATTCAGGCAACCCAGATCTCCAATAATGCCGGCGTGGACTGGGTCAAACAGTCCAGCGGCTGGGGCGTTGGAGGTTGCGCCGCAACCGTCGAAGACGTCCAACTACTCAAAGCAAATATCACAGCTCCGCGGCGCGTGAAGGTATCGGGCAAGGTCAACACCTTAGAAAAGATGCGGCAAATGTTTGAAGCCGGCGCTGAACTAGTGGGAACAAGTTCCGGGCCAGCAATCGTAGACGGCCAAACCGGTGATCCAAATGCCTACTAAGCACGGTGGGGCGCACGTCGCGATTATTGGAAGCTACGCGAAAGCGCTCGTTGTGACGACTGAGCGAATCCCCGTTACCGGGGAAACGCTGATCGGGACCGACTATAGACAGACCTATGGCGGTAAAGGCTCCGATATGGCGGTTCAGGCGGCGCGACTTGGTGCACACGCCGAATACATCGGAGTGATCGGTGATGATCCCTTTGGCCATGAGTTCCAAGAACTCATGCGCAATGAAGGTATCGGAACGAAGTACCTACGCGTTGATGACCAAGCTCCTACCGGCGTCGGTTTCATCATTAAGGATGTCGAAGGGGCGAACATCATTGTTGTTGATATGGGCGCAAATGAAGCGTTTACGCCAGCCGATATCGACGCCGCTTCTCAGGTCCTGTCCCAGGCGCAGGTGGCCCTGGCCCAGTTGGAGATCCCACTTGAGACGGCGCTCCACGGCCTTGCCACTGCTAAAAACCAGGGCGCAACAACGATTTTCAATCCCGCGCCCGCGGCAAACTTAACTGACGTCGACCTTTCAAACATCGATGTTTTAACACCGAATGAGACCGAAGCGCGTGTCGTGCTGGGCCTTGATCCGGAAGATCCGATTACTGATGAACAACTAGGCGAGCAAATTGCCAAGCTGGGCCCGGCGACCGTAGTCATCACAAAGGGCTCGGAAGGCGCATTCATCTATTTGGCTGACAGTGGCATCGCCGAAACCATCCCCGCCTTCGAAATAGACATCGTCGACTCAAACGGTGCCGGCGACAGTTTTAATGCCGGTTTAGCCGTCGCGCTAGCCGAAGGTAAATCAATTCAAGACGCCGTTCGCTTTGCCTCGGCAACTGCGGCTTTGAGCTGCGAGCACTGGGAGACCGTTCCCTCATATCAAGACCGAAAAACCGTTGAATCGTTCCTGAAAGGGAACTGAAGGAGTGCAAAAATGACCTCACGCATCCTGAACCCCCAGCTGCTTCGAGGTTTACACAACCTCGGACACACCGATCTTTTGCTCGTGACCGATGCGGGCTTTCCCTTACCCCAGGGTGTTGACACCGTAGACCTTTCATTAGTGCCCGGCATTCCGCTGGTAACCCAGATCCTTCGGGCTGTTCAACAAGAAATCTATGTCGAAAAGGTCACGTTCGCCCCGGAAGTAAAGACACATAACCCGCGTCTCTATGAAGAAGTGCAAAGCATTTACACCGGCTCTGGCGCCGAATTTGATGCTGCCTCCCACGAGGCGCTCTGCAATGTCGAATCGAAAAAGGCAAAGTTTGTTATCAGATCCGGTGACCTGCAACCCTGGGGCAATTTCCTGCTCACCGTTAGCACCGATCCATTTGCGTGGTTCACCGATGAGAGCGTCGAAAAAGGCCTGAAAATCTTGCCGGAATACGTCGATCGGCGCAAGCGTATTAAGAATAAAGAAATTCCAGAACTGAACCTGTAAATTTCATTCCATTTTCTTTAAAAACCCTATTAGTGAATGACCACTAGGAGTGAGCCTCAATGACGAGTCATTTTAAAAAGGCGGGAATTATCGCAGCGAGCTTTTCGCTACTGCTGACCGCCGCCTGCTCCGCGGAACGGAGCTCTGCAGATGAGAGTAGTGATGGAGAAGCCGGCGGACTCGTCGGAATCTCGATGCCCACGCGCTCCCTTGAAAGATGGAACAAGGATGGCGCTCAACTGGAAGAAGACCTGGCAGAACTCGGGTATGAGACTTCGCTGCAATACGCAGAAAACAAAGTTGATCAGCAAGTAGCGCAAATTCAGAACCTGATCAATAAAGATCCCAAGGTCTTGATCATCGCGCCCATTGACGGCAGCGCGCTGGATCCCGTACTCAAGAGTGCCGCGGATGCCGATATTAGCGTCATCGCATACGACAGACTGCTTGAAGATACCGAGCACGTCGATTATTCAGTGACCTTCGACAACTACGAAGTTGGCAAGCTCCAAGCCGAATACATAGTTGACGCTTTGGACTTGGAAGACGGAGAGGGGCCATACAATTTTGAGCCCTTCGCCGGTTCGCCCGATGATCCAAACGCCGCGTTCTTCTTT
>JAJYRW010000231.1 GCA_021793895.1 Actinomycetes bacterium | reverse complement strand
AGCCCAAATGCTGCAACCATGGAAATCGGCGCAAGAACCCTGCGCATTTTCGGAAGTGCCATAGTAGATCCCCTTTGACCTAGTACACGACTTCACGTCCTCATGACGAGGCCGCGCTTGCTTGTCATGTTACTCATGGTCCTCCCATGAGCAAGCGGATTTGAGTCACGATTGTGTATCCCCCGCGCGCTAATGCGACTCGCGGGCAACCGCGGCACCACTGCTGCCCCGTAAAAAGTCCAGATCGGCACCGGTGTCCGCTTGCAAAACGGTGCGAACATAAAGATCTTCCCAACCGCGGCGCGGCCGAGCATACGCGGCGAGCGCCGGGGCGGCTGGTTCTCGAGCTTGCAGTTCCGCGTCGGGCACCTCCAGCATGAGCTTGCGCTGTGGCACATCAAGCACAACTATGTCGCCGTCGCGCACCTTGCTCAACGGCCCACCAGCGGCTGCTTCGGGTGCTGCGTGTAACACGACGGTTCCAAAAGCCGTCCCGCTCATTCGAGCATCCGATATGCGCACCATGTCTCGCACCCCAGCGGCCAAAAGCTTCGCAGGCACACGCATATTGCCCACTTCGGGCATTCCGGGATATCCGCGCGGTCCGCATCCGCGCAAAATCAAAACCGAGTCAGCTGTCACCGGTAGGTTTGGGTCATCAATGCGGTCGTGAAAATCCTCAATTGAGTCAAAAACCACCGTCGGCCCGCGATGCTGCAACAGGTCGGAGCTGGCTGCAGCCGGTTTGATGATGGCGCCATCGGGGGCGAGGTTTCCCCGCAGAACGGCAATACCTGCGGATTCTTGCAATGGCTGCGAGCGCGGACGGATCACATCGGAATCCCAAATCTGCGCAGCCGGTGCGGCCTCGGACGGGTATCCCCTGTCGGAGGTTGCCAGCCCGGCGGTGCGCGAAGAGTTTCCGCCCAAATAGTTAACGAGCGGATGCCCGGTCACCGTTATGGGCTTGGGAGAAAGCAGGTCGCGCACTTCCCGCAGGGCTGCAAGCAGACCGCCGGCGCGGAATAGGTCATCCATTAAGTATTTGCCGGCCGGTTCGAGGTTTACCAGCAGTGGAACACCGGAACCGATTTCATCAAAATCATCGAGCGTCAGGTCGATACCGAGCCGTCCCGCGATGGCCAGCAGGTGCACCACACCGTTTGTCGAACCGCCGATTGTTGCCAGTGTCACGATTGCGTTTTGGAACGCCTCGCGCGTGAAGATCTTCGATGGCCGCCGCCCGGCTGCAACCATATCGATGATCAGCCGTCCGCTGTCTTGCGCCATTTCCAACAAGCGCGCATCCGGTGCCGGAATTCCTGCAATGCCGGGCATGCTCGCGCCCAGCCCTTCCGCAATTAAGGCCATCGTGGAGGCAGTTCCCATGGTGTTGCAGTGCCCTTTGGAGCGAATCATCGCCTTATCGGAAGCCTGGAAAACTTCGGCGTCGAGCTTGCCGGCCCGCACTTCAGCGTCCATGCGCCAAGTTTCGGTTCCACAGCCAATTGCTTTTCCACAATAGGTTCCCGTTAGCATCGGCCCGCCGGGGACTAACAGCGCCGGTAAATTGACCGAGGCGGCCGCCATCAACAGTGCCGGGATCGTCTTATCGCATCCGCCAAGGAGCACAACGCCGTCAATCGGGTTGGCGCGCAGCATTTCTTCGATTGACATCGCGGCCAAGTTGCGCCACAGCATTGCGGTGGGTCGCACCTGCGTCTCGCCCAGCGACATCACCGGCATTTCGAGCGGCACGCCGCCTGCCTCCCAGATCCCGTTTTTCACCGCCTGGGCTACTTCGCCCAGGTGCATATTGCAAGGCACTAAGTCCGAAGCAGTGTTGGCAATCGCGATGTGCGGACGTCCGTCGAAGGCCCGGTCCGGTAGGCCGCGACGCATCCAAGCGCGATGAATATAGGCGTCGCGGTCATTGCCGCCGTACCACTGCTGGCTGCGTTGCTCGGCAGTCATATTGCCTTCCATTAAATGAAACAGTGATCTATTATTTGGAATATGGCTAAGTCTAGCGCCCCGGGTGAAAAGTCTGGCCCGCCGCCTGAAAGGCAGCAACGACCACCGCGGCTCGTGGGTGCTGACCGAGTTTTGGCCACCCTGGTCGAAGTGGCCAAAAACCCCGAGGGCATTGCGCTGGATGACCTCGCACGGCAATTAGATTCACCGAAATCCACCGTCCACCGCGCTCTTAGCTCGCTGCGCCGGGCCGGTCTGGCCACGCAGCAAGAACACGGCTACTACGAGTTAGGTGACGAATTTTTGCGCCTGGCCTTCGCCTTCCACGCCGCGCGCCCCGAACACCTGCGCGTCCAACCGGCGCTTGAAGCCCTCGCTAAACACTTCGGCGAAACCGCCCACTACGCCGTCTTGGATGGCCCGGAGGTGGTTTATCGCGCCAAAGTTGATCCGCCCACCGGCGCGATCCGCCTCACCTCGGTTATTGGCGGGCGCAATCCCGCCCACTGCACTGCCGTTGGAAAACTCCTGCTAGCTCACACACATCGCACCGACAGCGAGGTGGAGGCCTGGGCCCAGGGCGTGGACCTGAGGGCGTCCACGCCGCACAGCATCACCACGATCGCGGGGCTGACCGCCGAACTGAATCAAATTCGCACTCAGGGTTTTGCGGTCGATGCTGAGGAAAATGAGGAGGGAATTAACTGCGTGGCCATTCCTGCCCCGGCACCGTCGCCCGCCGCGACGCCCGGAGCCATTTCGGTCAGCGCGCTGCGGTATCGAATGCCCCTGAACTCGCTCGTAGAACAGCTCCCAAAAATTCGCGAAATCGTCGGCGCTTAGCCGGAAAGGACCCAATGACCACACACTTCACCGCCCGGCCCGCCACCGCCCGTCACTTCACGCTCGGGGAAGGCCCGGTATGGGATTCCCGCCGCCAGCGGGCGGCGTGGGTGGACATTACTGCGGGTGAAATTTGGGACGGCGTGTTGACCGAAAGCGGGATCGTCACCCAGACCACGCATCATTTTGAAGAGATGATTGGCGCGGCCGTTCCCACCAGTGACGGGGGGATTTTGGCAGCCGGGCAAAAACGCCTGCACGCGATCGGCCCCGATGGCGCCCGGTATGCGAGCGAGCCGATTGTGGGCCCCGCTCTTAATTCTCGGCTGAATGACGGCTCCTGTGATCCCTCGGGCCGGTTTTTTGTTGGCTCGATGAGTCTGGATGACTCCCGCGGCAGGGACAGTCTTTATGTTGTGGATCCCCAGGGCCGCACATCACTGGTGGATTCCGGTTTCTCGCTTTCCAACGGGATCGGGTGGGCGCCAGATGGCAGCCAGATGTACCACATCGACAGTGTGGCAAAAACGCTGTGGCGGATGCCCTACGACATCGCAACGGGCAATCCCGGGGAGCGAGTCGCCGTCCTTAATCCCGAAAAACTAGCGCAACTTGCGCCCGAAAACCCGGGAACGCCCGATGGGCTGGCAGTCGATGCGGAGGGGAACTTATGGGTCGCGTACTGGGGCGCGGGCCAGGTGCGCTGCCACGATTCGCACTCGGGTGACGTGCTGGCAACGGTCGAGGTGGCCGCGCCGCATACCACGAGCGTGGCTTTTGTGGGACCGCGACAAGATCAACTGTTGATAACTACCGCGCGGGAGGGCTTGTCGGAACACCAATT
>JAJYRW010000230.1 GCA_021793895.1 Actinomycetes bacterium | reverse complement strand
TCACCCGCCCGGTGAGGTCACACTCGTACCCACTGGCCCGCTGACGAACATCGCGATGGCCATCCAGCGTGAACCGGAAATTATCCACCGCGTCGCCGAGGTCGTCCTCATGGGTGGGGGATATTCGAAGGGCAACACGACGCCGGCGGCGGAATTCAATATCCTGGTTGACCCCGAAGCCGCTTCCGTGGTGTTTAACGCCGACTGGTCGGTCACCATGGTTGGGCTGGACTTAACCCATCAAGCGGTTGCGACCCCCGACGTCGTAGAGCGCTTCGCGGAGCAGAGAACCCAGGCGAGCCAGTTTGTGGTGGACCTGCTGGAATTCTTCGGTCGCATGTATAAAAAGGCGCAAGACTTCGACGCCCCACCCGTCCATGACGCATGCGCGGTGGCACGCGTCATCGACCCCTCGGCCATGGTCGTCCAACCCGCTCACGTGGTGGTTGAACTTACCGGCACTTATACGGCCGGTATGACGGTCACCGATTTTCAAGGCCGCGGCGGTGTTCCGCGACGCACCCGAGTCGCAACTGAGCTAGATCGCGAAAAATTCTGGAACCTGGTCGTCGACGCTGTTGCCGCCGTCGGCTCTAACTGAGGAGCACGCACATGACAATCATCAAACTCTCCGAACAAGTAGCCGATGCCCTGGCTGAAAACCGGCCCGTCGTCGCGCTGGAATCCACGATCATTTCCCACGGCTTCCCGCGGCCCCAAAATCTCGAAGTCGCGCACACTTTCGAAAAAACTCTCACCGACATGGACGTCGCCCCGGCCACGATCGCCCTCATCGACGGCGTCCCGCACGTGGGCCTAGATTCTTCGCAAATTGATCGCATCGCCAATGACACCTCCGTAATCAAGGTTTCGGGACGCGATCTCGGCTTGGCCATGACCCAAAAGGTGACGGGCGCAACTACGGTAGCGGCGACGTCCATACTTGCTCATCAGGCTGGAATCCGCGTTTTTTCCACCGGTGGCCTGGGCGGAGTCCATCGCGGGGCATCTGATTCTTTTGACGAATCAGCTGACCTAACAACGCTCTCGCGCACCCCGATCACCGTGGTGGCCGCGGGCGTGAAGTCAATTTTGGATATCCCCGCCACGCTGGAGCGCCTCGAGACTCTGGGAATCACTGTGGCTGGCTATCGCACCAAGCAGTTTCCGGGTTTTTACCTCTCTGATTCCGGGTACAGCCTGGACTGGCGGGTGGCGTCGGCTGCCGAGGTTTCCGAGATTATGGCCCACCGCGATGAGTTGGATTTGGAAAACGCCATCGTGGTGGCGAACCCGCTTCCACTTGACCAGCAACTGGACCCGCAGCTGCATGATGAGGTGTTGAATGCGGCGCTCGCGGCCGCGGCGGAAAACGACATTCACGGCAAGGAAGTAACTCCCTTCCTGCTGGCGTATTTGCAGCAGCACACAAAGGGCGCCTCGATGACCGTGAACATTGACATCGCGGTCAATAACATCCGGCTCGGGGGCGAAATTGCCATCGCCTGGTCTGGACGACGCTAGAACGGAGCCGGCAATGTCGCCACCCACGGTCGTCGTGGTCGGGGACGTCATCAATGACGTCGTGGTCCGCCCACTGGAGCCCGTCACGCTCGATTCCGACACCCGCTCGCAGATCGCCGCCCGCCCCGGCGGTTCGGCAGCCAACACCGCTTGCTGGCTCGGCCACCTCGGCGCCGAAGTGGTGTTCGTGGGCCGCGTGGGCGCGGAAGACCACGGCTACCACCGCGACCACTTTGCGGAGTTCGGCGTGCGGGCGGAGCTGGTCACCGATCCGCGCGCCCCCACCGGTTCGATTGTGATCATTGTGGACGACGCCGGTCACCGCACGATGTACACCGATCGGGGAGCGAATCTCAATTTGGCGCCCACTGACGTATCCGACGCAGACTTGCGCAGCGCCGGACTCTTGCATCTGACGGCCTACTCGTTATTCGAGCCGAGCGTGCGGGAAAGTGCCTTGGAAATCTTGAGCCGGGCACGGGAGTTCGGGGTGGAACTCTCAGTTGACCCGTCATCTGTAGCGTTTTTACGCGAGCACGGTGCTGAGACGTTTTTTCAATGGTCAGCCGGTGCGCGGCTGATATTTCCAAATTGGGAGGAAGCTGAGTACTTAACGGGCGCGCGCGATCCGGTTTCCGCTGCGCGAGCGTTGAATGAGCACTACCCGATCGTTGTTATCACGCTGGACGCTGGCGGCGCAGTTGTGGCCCAGAACGGCGCTGAGCCCGTGCGCGTGGCGGCAAAGCGCATCACCGCGTTGGACCCCACCGGCGCCGGAGATTCTTTTTGCGCTGGTTTCCTGGCGGAGTGGATGACAACCGGTGACATTGTTGCCGCGGCCGAAGCCGGATCGGCCACCGCCGCCACGGCCGTGACCCGGCTTGGGGCCCGCCCGGCGCCTAGCAGCCTCAGGCATCGTGAAGCGACGCAAATCTCGTAGGCTAGTGCGGTGACTGAGCCGAACTCCGCCGATGCCACCTCCCGGCTTGCCGCCTCCCGCCTTGCGGCCTCGCGACTTGCTGCCCGCGGCGTGCAACTTGGCTATGACGAGCGCGTGGTCATCGAAGACTTATCGCTGGTGGTTCCTGACGGCTCTTTCACGGTGATTGTCGGGCCGAATGCCTGCGGAAAATCGACCCTCCTGCGCGCGCTGGCCCGCATGATCAAGCCCCGCAGCGGCCAAGTACTGCTTGACGGGCACGAAATCGCGACGCTGCGTTCGAAAGAGGTGGCGCGCCGGCTCGGATTGCTGCCGCAATCCTCCATTGCACCCGAGGGAATCACAGTTGCTGACCTGGTAGCGCGCGGTCGATACCCGCACCAATCAATGCTGCGGCAATGGTCTGTTGATGATGCGGAAACAGTCGCAGAGGCCATGGAGGTCACCAATGTGACCGACTTGGCTGACCGGATGGTCGATGAACTATCAGGTGGTCAGCGCCAGCGCGTGTGGATCGCCATGGTGCTGGCCCAAGAAACGCCCCTTTTACTTCTCGATGAACCCACCACTTTTCTAGACATCGCCCACCAAATCGAGGTCATGGATCTACTTGCTGACCTGCACGCCGCCGGCCGCACAGTGGTTGCGGTCTTGCACGACTTAAACCAGGCGGCCCGCTACGCGAGCCACCTGGTGGCCATGCGCGGCGGCGCGATTGTCGACACGGGCGAGCCCAGTGAGATTTTGACGGCAGATCTGATTCAAACCGTGTTCGGTTTGCGCAGCCAAGTGGTCCCCGATCCGGTAACCGGTACTCCGATGGTGGTTCCGCTGCGCAAATAGCAGCTTTCTGGCTCCGCGCCCCACGGACTGCCTCTTGCAACCCGCGGCCTGCTTCTTGCGCCCCACAATCGCACTCATCAACGGCCCACGAGCACACTCATCAACGCGTCGAGGTTCGTATCGTGTGGCGGGCTTCTGACGGAACCCTTGCGTTTCAACTCGAAAAACGCTGATTTTTGTCACAGCAGTCACAGTTGTCACATCCACCTCAAATTCTTGGGGGGGTTCCGTCAGAAGCCCGCCAAACTCACTTCTGCCGCGGCCCGGGAACACGCCACCCGCCACCAGTCGCCGGCAATTGCACCCGCCAGCGCGCATCGCACCCGCCAGCGCGCATCGGACCCCACCAGCCTCGGCCCATCA
>JAJYRW010000005.1 GCA_021793895.1 Actinomycetes bacterium | reverse complement strand
CCGAAAAGGTAGCCAATTTCCCGCGTTCCTACCCCAATATCACCGGCCGGAACGTCGGTGTATTCACCCAAATGGCGGTAGAGCTCGGTCATAAAAGACTGACAAAAGCGCATCACTTCGGCATCGGAGCGGCCGTGCGGGTTGAAATCGGACCCACCCTTCGCGCCCCCAATGGGCATCCCGGTAAGCGCGTTTTTAAAGATTTGCTCAAAACTGAGAAACTTTACGATTCCCAAATACACCGAGGGGTGAAACCGCAACCCGCCCTTATACGGCCCGAGCGCGGAATTAAATTCCACCCGGAACCCGCGGTTAATGTGCACATTGCCCGCATCATCGGTCCATGGCACGCGGAAAATAATCTGCCGCTCCGGTTCGCAAATCCGCTCCAACACACCGGCTTCGGTGTATTCGGGGTTCTTTAGGAGCACCGGTCCGAGCGACTCGAACACCTCGCGAACTGCCTGGTGGAATTCCACCTCACCGGGGTTTCGGCGCAGCACATCCGCGTAAACGGGTTCTAATCTCTCGTGCACAAACACTCCTTATCGGCGCAGGGGCGCACCCGAGGTTCCAAATGACCTGCGTAAATTTACTTGGTGTTGCCCCATCCATTACGTTCGGGGCGCAAAATGGGATCTCAAGCGGGCCAGTCTAGCCAAAGTGGCGCGGGAGCGTACCCTCGTGACTTTCGCGCAGTGACTGTAGTGAAATCGGCGCTAAACCGGACACGGCCAGGGTCGGGGCGTCGTTCGAAATCGGTTCCTGAGTGGTGCCGAGTTTTAATACCGGGAACTTCCGTGCGGTGCACAGGTCCAAAAACCGCACTTCTTCACCCGGGGGGACGGCCACGACCGCGCGCGCCCCAGATTCGGAGAACAGGGCCGTTGCCAGGTCGATTCCGTCACGTTCGAGCAGCCCGTCGAGGTCAACTTCGGCTCCCACTCCGAAGCGCAATGATGCCTCGACCAGCGCTTGAATGAGCCCGCCATCGGATAGGTCGTGCGCGCCATCAACAAGCCCATCGCGTGCGGCGTTGACCAAAATTTGGGCCAGGCGCCGCTCGGCGTCCAAATCTACCTTTGGGGGGAGGCCGCCCAGATGATTATGGACGGCGTGGGCCCAGGCGGTCCCCGAAAGTTCAGTTTCCGTGGTGCCCAGCAGGTAGAGGTTGAGGCCGGTTGTCCGCCACCCGGAGGTCACCGCGCGGGAAACGTCGTCGAGAACTCCCAGCACGCCAACTACCGGTGTGGGATGAATGGAAGAGTCGATTTGGCCCGGTTCGCCGGTCGAGTTATAGAGGGAAACATTGCCGCCGGTGACCGGGATTTCCAGTTCCATGCAGGCATCTGCCAGGCCGGTGATGGCCTCAACCAGCTGCCACATCGCATCGGGGTCTTCTGGGGATCCAAAGTTCAGGCAATCCGAAACCGCAGTGGGGCGGGCGCCGGTGGCGGCGACGTTGCGGTACGCCTCGACCAGGGCTTGTTGCGCACCGGTGCGAGGGTCAAGCTTGGTAAACCGACCCGAGGCGTCCGTGGCAATCGCAACACCCGTGGGGGCGTCTTTGGAAATTCGCACCACGCCGGCATCATCTGGCATAGCCAGGGCGGTGTTCCCCTGGGCATAGCGGTCAAACTGGCGCGTGACCCACGATTTATCGGCCTGATTGGGGGCCCCGACCAGGCGCAGGATTTGGTCGCTGATTTCTTCCGGCGTTTGGGGCCGGGGCAGGTCTTCGGCGCGGTCTGCTTGTAGCGCATCTTGCCAGGCGGGGCGGGCAAATGGGCGGTCGTAGACGGGGCTGTCTTCTGCGACGGTGTGCGGGTCGACGTCCACAATGCGCTGACCGTTCCAGTCAATGGTCAAACGCTGTGAGTCATTAAGTTCGCCGATGACGGCGGCCTCCACGCCCCACTTTTTCGTGATCGCCAAAAAGGCGCCGAGCTTATCGGGGGCAACGATGGCCATCATGCGCTCTTGCGACTCCGACATCAGAATTTCGCTGGCATTCAGGTCGGGGTCGCGCAGCGGAACCGTCTCAAGATCGATGTGCATACCGCTGTCCCCGTTGGAGGCCAGTTCGGAGGTCGCACAGGAAATGCCCGCGGCTCCAAGATCTTGAATTCCCTCCACCAGGTCGGCTTCGAAAAGCTCTAAGCAGCACTCGATGATCAGTTTTTCTAGGTACGGGTCACCGGCCTGCACATTGGGGCGGGCTGCGGGTTCGCCATCTGCAAAGCTTTGGGACGACAACACTGACGCCCCGCCGATCCCGTCCCCGCCGGTGCGGGCCCCAAAGAGTACGACCTTGTTTCCGGCACCGGTGGCATTGGCCAGGTGAATATCTTCGTGGCGCAGCACGCCAAGCGCGAGCGCATTGACGAGCGGATTGTTTTGGTAGGCGGAATCAAATACGAGTTCACCGCCGATATTGGCTACGCCCAAAGTGTTGCCGTAGTGGGACAGGCCCGAAACGGCGCCCTTTAGCACCCGGGCGGTATCGGGGTGGTCAATTTCGCCCACCCGAAGCTGATCCATAACCGCGACCGGGCGCGCGCCCATGGAAATAATGTCGCGCACAATCCCACCAATGCCGGTGGCCGCGCCCTGGAATGGCTCGATGTAACTGGGACTGTTGTGGGACTCGATTTTGAACGTCACGGCCCAGCCATCGCCAACGTCGACGACGCCCGCGTTTTGGCCGATTCCGACGAGCTGGTGTGAGCGCATCGCCGCGGTGGTTTTCTCCCCGAACTGTTTTAAATGCGTCTTCGAAGACTTATAGGAACAGTGCTCCGCCCACATCACCGAATACATGGCCAATTCCGCCGCGGTGGGCCGGCGGCCCAGCAGCGTGCGGATTTCTTCGTACTCGTTTTGTTGGAGCCCCAGCTCCGCCCACTCTTGCGCCGCATCGGGCGTCGCGGCGGCATTTTCAACCGTGTCGAGAGTGTTTGATGGATTGTGGCCGTTTCCAGGCGCGCTGGTCATCTGGTTCCTTAACTGATGATCCCTACGTGACGTTCCTTAGACTACTGCGCCCAACCGACAACAGGAACATCCGCTCCCGCACGGCTCACCTAAACAAGCTTTGGTTCCTGTGGCACAGCGCCTTACTCCTTATTACGGTCAATAAATAGACGTCACCCTCGAGAGGCCGAACTATGGACCTGCCCGTTATGCCACCAGTTCAGCCCATGCTCGCGGCCACAGCGGCACAAATACCGCCGGGCCAGCAGTATGAACCGAAATGGGATGGGTTTCGCGCGATCATTTTCCGGGATGGAGATGACGTGCATTTCGGCTCGCGCAACACCAAACCGATCCAGCGGTACTTTCCCGAACTCGTCGCCGCAGTGCGGGCTGCACTACCGCAACGCTGCGTGCTCGACGGGGAGGTCGTCGTCCAAAATCAGGACGGAGTGCTGGACTTTTCGGCCCTCCAGCAACGCATCCACCCCGCCGAGTCGCGCATTAAGAAATTGGCGCTTCAGACGCCCGCGACGCTGCTGGCGTTCGACTGTTTGGCGTTGGATGACAAATCGCTGTTGAACGAACCGCTTGTGGTCCGCCGGCGGGCTTTGGAGCGGGCAATTGGTGCTGAGTCGGTAGAACCGGAGCGGGTGGCGCTCACGCCCGTGACCAGCGACATTGCCATTGCTCAGGGGTGGTTCACCGACCTGGAGTCCCGGGGCATTGAGGGCATCGTCGCTAAAGATTTCGAGATGGAATACCGCCCCGGCGAGCGCGTCATGACCAAGATCAAACACGTCCGCACCGCTGACTGCGTGGTCGCCGGATTTCGGCCCTATAAGGGCGATGCGCAAGCGGTGGGCTCGCTCCTGCTTGGGCTGTACACAGAGGCGGGAGACCTCGCGTCGGTAGGAATTATCGGCAGTTTCTCACAGCGCCGCCGCCGGGAACTGTTTGCGGAATTGCAGCCCCTGGTCACCACTTTGCGTGATCATCCGTGGGCGCCGATTAAGGACGACGACACTTCCGCTGCTTCTGTGAACTCGGCTTCCGGTGGGGTCCGGAAACCCCAAGACGCGGTGGTGAGCAGGTGGAGTGGGACCAAGAATTTGGAGTTCGTGCCGCTGCGTCCCGAGCGGGTGGTGGAAGTGAAGTATGACCGCATGGAGGGCGACCGGTTTCGGCACACGACGCAGTTTGTGCGCTGGCGCACCGACCGCGACCCGCAGTCGTGCACATTCGCGCAATTAGGTCGGTGACCAGGCTCACGTCGACGTCTGAGCTGGCGCAGAGGTAGAGTTGAGCGACCTTGGAGTTCTTGTCGCACTCCCCCTTTGTGTGTCTTCGGTGGAAAAGCCACCGCAGCGATGTTCGGGGCAGCGACCCACAACTGCCGACGGCGGTTGACGAAACGCTCCCGAATCGAAATGGCTGTTAATGACCGATATTTCCGGGCTGCCTGAAGGCGCCCAAGATTTTGCTGCACTAAATCTTCCCGACTCTCTCAACCGCGCAATTACGGATCTGGGCTTCACTGAACCGACCGCGATTCAAAAAGAAGCAATTCCGGCCCTTTTGGCCGGCCGCGATATCACCGGCATCGCGCAAACCGGGACCGGTAAAACGGCCGCCTTTGGGCTGCCAATGCTCACGCAGATCGACTCCGACCTGCGCGCGGTACAGGCCGTGGTTCTTACTCCCACGCGCGAACTGGCGATCCAAGTTGCCGAACACATCGAGTCCTATGCGAAATATGAGCGCGGCATTGAAGTCGTCCCCGTTTATGGCGGTGCCCCCTTCCACTCCCAGGTGCGGGCATTGCGCCGCGGAGCGCAGATTGTCGTTGGGACGCCCGGCCGGGTTATCGACCACCTGGAACGAGGCACGCTGAAGTTCGACGACGTGCATTTTTTGGCTCTCGATGAGGCAGATGAAATGCTCCGCATGGGCTTTGCCGAAGATGTGGAACAGATTTTCGGATTCGCACCTGCCCAGCGCCAAGTTGCGCTGTTTTCCGCCACTATGCCCGCCGATATTGTGCGAGTTTCGAAACGGCACCTGACTGATCCAGTGCAAATCGCTGTCGCGCGGCAGGCCTCAACCGTAACCGCGGTTAATCAGACATACGCGGTAGTACCTTTCCGCCATAAGGCCGGCTCGCTCAGCCGCGTACTTGCCACCTCGGACGCCGATGCGGCAATCGTATTCGTGCGTACCCGCTCCGCCGCGGAAGAGGTGGGCGTAGAACTAATTGCCCGGGGCATTTCAGCGGCCACTATCAGCGGTGACGTCGCGCAAAAAGACCGCGAAAAGATTGTGGAGCGCCTGCGCGATGGCTCACTCGATGTTCTCGTCGCGACCGACGTTGCTGCTCGCGGACTAGATGTCGACCGCATTGGTTTGGTCGTGAACTTTGACATCCCGCGCGAAGCCGAAACCTATGTACACCGCATTGGGCGCACCGGACGTGCCGGTCGCACCGGTGAAGCTTTGACCTTCGTCACGCCGCATGAACGTGGCAAATTGCGCAATATTGAGCGGGTCACCCGTCAGCAACTGGAAGAAATCACGATTCCCACTCCCGCTGATGTTTCCGGCCACCGCGCCAAGAAACTCCTGGAACAAACGCCCGAACGTCTCACGCGCGGACGCCTCGAGCTCTACCGCGACCTCATTAAGGCGCATCTGGCGAAAACCGAAATGGATCCCATCGATCTGCTCGCCACGATCACCGCGCTCAATGTCGGTGACCCTGGCCCGAAGATCCGCGATCATCGCGATGAAAGCGTCCGGCATACTGAAGTTGGCGAAGACGCACCGCGCCATAGTTTCGTGGAAGAGTCGCGCTCTTCCCGCAATGGGGAGCGGGCGGGCCGCGGCCCAAATCATGCGGAGCGAGCAGGTGGCGGTGCAGGTCGTGGGGCGCGCCGGTCCGGATTTCCTAAGCGCTACCGCCTCTCTGTGGGCCATAACCACGGTGCGAGCCCGAAGGCAATCGTGGGCGCGATCACAAATGAGGGTGGCCTGGCCGGGCACGACTTAGGCAAGATTGAAATCTTCCAAACGTTCAGCCTGGTCGATATCAATACTGACGTGTCACCGGAAGCTTTCAACCGGATCCGCCATGCCCGCGTCGCCGGACAAATGCTGCGCCTCCAGATCGATCAGGGCCCCCCAAACCGCGGCGGCAAACCGCAAGATCGAAAGGGCTCGGGCAAAAAGAACTTCGCGAGCCGCGGCGCGGGACGTCCCAGCCGGGGCGGACGCCCGGGCGGTCCGCGGGCCAAGCGCTCCTAAGCGGACTTCTCCTTTTTCTTCGCGTACTTTTCGGCCACCGGCGCATCGCCGCTGGCGCGCAACTTGCGGAAGTACTCGCGGGCCTCATCCTGCCTCTCGCGCTCCACACCGGTGGCGATCGTGGCGCGCACGTGTTCGGGTCCGTACCCAAAGGCGTCAACCAGATCTTGGGCATGGGGCCGCAGGCGCGCCAGTTGCCGATCCACATACGAGGTGATTGTGCGGGCTCGCTGCGTCGACAAGCGCCCATTAATCAGGTACCAAGCCAGATTGCGCTCAATCACGGTCAAGCCAAACAGGTCGCGCACCCACGTGAGCACCTGCTTGGTGTCCGGATCGGGCATGTCGGCGAGCGCCGCGGTGAACGCCTCCCATTGGAGCAACTCAGCGTGCGCTTTGGCCGTTTCAATCAGCTCATGCTGGCGGGCATTGAACATGACCGCGGAGCGTTCCTTCGACACCTTTGTTGCCATGCGCAACTCGCCGGCCAAAGTCGACACCATGGTTTCGACCCGGTCGGTGAGCAACTCGCGCTGGGTTTGTTCATCACGCAGGTGACCCGCAGCCCGGCGCACGGAACCGCTGTCTGCCAGCACCTGGCCCAGGCGGCGCAGCGGCGTTTTGTGCAGGGCGGTATCCGTGACCTGATCCATGGCGTAGCGGGCGATATCGCCGGCATCGACGTCTTTAAATTCTTTGCCGTAATCGGTTAGCAACCGCTTCGCTACCAGCTGCAGTAACACGGTGTTGTCACCCTCGAACGTGGCATACACATCCAGGTCTTGGCGCAGCCCCACGATGCGGTTCTCGGCCATATATCCGGCTCCCCCGCAGGCCTCGCGCGCAACTTGCAAAGTATCAAGCCCGTGCCAAGTGGCCATGGGTTTCAGCGCGGCAGCAAGCGTCTCGAGGTCCTGGCGATCCGCATCGGTGTCTTTTTCACCCGAGAAAACCTCGTGAAATAAATCCAGCAGCTGATCATGCGCGAAATGTTGGGCGTAGGTTTCCGCCAGGCGTGGGAGGAGGCGCCGCTGATGTTCTTGATAGTCCAGCAACACCACTTCTTCGGTATCCGATGCCCCGTGGAATTGACGCCGCTCATTGCCGTAGGTAATGGCAATAATTAGCGCTAACTTGCTCGCCACCCCTGCAGCACCGCTGAGGGAAACGCGCCCCTGCACGAGAGTTCCCAGCATGGTGAAAAAGCGCCGGCCAGGTGAGCTTATGGACGACGAGTACTCCCCTTGGGCGGATACGTCACCGTAGCGATTGAGCAGGTCCGTGCGGGGGATGCGGACGTTATCGAAGGCAAGACGGCCGTTATCGATTCCGTTCAGGCCGCCTTTGAGGCCGTCGTCTTCACTTTGAACGCCGGGGAGCATCTGACCGTCGGCGCTGCGAATCGGCACATAAAAAGCATGCACTCCGTGGTTGACGCCGCCGGTAATTAACTGGGCAAAAACTATTGCGGCCCGCCCGTCAATTGCCGCGTTGCCGATGTATTCCTTCCAGGCCGCCCGAAACGGGGTATTGATTATGAATTCTTCTTGGCTGGGATCATAGGTGGCGGTGGTGGCGATGGACGCCACGTCCGAGCCGTGCCCAATTTCCGTCATGGCAAATCCACCGGGCACATCCACGTTCATCGCCGCGGGCAAGTACCGCTCGTGGTGGTCTTTGGTGCCCAAATGCAAAATTGCGGCACCAAATAGCCCCCACTGCACGCCGGATTTGATTTGCAGGGACGGGTCGGCAATTAGCAGTTCTTCAAACCCGGCAATATTGCCCCCGGGATCGTCGCTTCCGCCCAGCCGCTCCGGGAAAGCGCGGTTGACCTCACCTTCGGCTACCAAAATGCGCAGCTTGGCAAGAATGTCTTCGCGGTGTTCGGCCATGGTTTGACCCTCAGTGCGGATCAGGCGCGGATCAGCAGCCAGTGTTCGGGCTTTATCGCGTAAATCTGCCCAGCGGCCCTTGAGGCGTTGTTGCAGTGCGGCCACGTCGAGGCGCACATCTTCTGGTTTAGCATTCATGGCTTATTCCTTCCCTCCCGGCGGCGCCGGTGCCGCGGGTGCTCCTTGCCAAAGACTCTTTGCCGTACTTTCTGCCAACGACGCGCGGTCAATTGGATGATTTTGCGCCAGCCACCACTCGCCCACGCCGCGCACAAACCCGACCACTCCAGCTGCCCAGGCGGCAAGTGCCGGGTCCTCATTGCCGCCGGCGCCAAACGGCCGAGCCACCACCTGCGTGATCCCTTCCAAAAAATTGCCCACCGGAGCGGCCGCATCGGAAGCGGGCTGCGTGACGAAGCGATAAACATGGGGCGCGGTTTCGATCATTTCCAGGTAGGCGTCGATCATTGCGCGCAGTGACTCATATGGTCCTCGTGCCTCGTGAAAGGCAGCCGCCAAAACCGCTTCAATATCGGCTAGGACGAGTTCGCCCACGGCGGCTTGCAGCCCGGTTTTATCGGAAAAGTAGCGATAAAAAATTGATTTTGATGTCTGCGCGGCCGCCGCGATGTCGTCCATCGACAGTTCGGGGCCGGAGTGGTGAATTGCCTTGCGCGCGGCATGTACCAATTCAGCACGGCGCGCGGCCCGGTGGGATTCCCAGCGGGTTGAGCGCCCATCGCCGGGCAAATTTCTAATGTGATCGTCGGTGACCAGTCTCACGGGACTCACAGTATCAGGTACTGTCGGTGTCACTAACTCCTTGTAGAGTTGGCAACCAGTCCGGCCACGCAACGTCGCGAGAGGAATCAGATGAGCGCCGCAGCAAAATCGGCCCAGTCTTCAAAAAAACCCCAAACACCCCAACGGGCCGCCATTATTGGTGGCAACCGCATTCCCTTTGCCCGCGCCGGTAAGGAATACGGCGCCGCAACCAATCAGGACATGCTCACCGCCGCACTCGACGGCCTCATTGCCCGCTTTGGCTTAGCGGGACAGGAGTTGGGAGAAGTGGTGGGAGGCGCCGTCCTAAAGCATTCGCGTGATTTCAACCTGACACGAGAGGTGGTTTTGGGGTCGGCATTGTCGTCCCACACCCCCGCCTCTGATTTGCAGCAGGCGTGTGCCACGAGCCTGCAGGCCACAATCGCTATTGCGAATAAGATTCAGCTCGGTCAGGTGGAAAGCGGGATTTCTGCCGGGGTCGATTCGACCTCAGATGCGCCAATTGCGGTTAGTGAGGGCATGCGCCAGGCGCTGCTGCGTTTTTCTCGCGCGCGCACGGTAAAAGAGCGGATGGCGGCGCTGTCGTCGCTGCGCCCGCGCGATATTGCGCCCGATACGCCGGCGACAGATGAGCCGCGCACCGGCCTTTCCATGGGTGAGCATCAGGCGCTGACGACCGCGCACTGGGATGTTTCCCGCACCGCGCAGGATGAGGTGGCGCTGGCTAGCCACCAAAATCTCGCCCGCGCCTATGACGAGGGGTTTTTCGATGACCTGATGACGCCCTATCGGGGGCTGACGCGGGATGGGAACCTGCGCCCCGATACGTCGATGGAAAAGCTCGCGAAGCTGTCTCCCGTTTTTGGAAAGACCGGCGATAATCCGACGATGACGGCTGGGAACTCCACGCCCCTATCGGACGGCGCCGCCACCGTACTGCTCGGCTCGCAGCAGTGGGCGCAAGAAAATGACCTGCCCGTGCTGGCATATTTTGTGGACGCCGAGACGGCCGCCGTGGACTATGTGCGCGGTGAAGAGGGGCTGCTAATGGCTCCGGCATACGCGGTTCCGCGGTTGCTCGCCCGAAATAATCTCACCTTGAATGACTTTGATTTTATTGAAATTCATGAGGCGTTTGCCGCAACCGTCCTAACTCAGATCGCCGCGTGGGAATCTGATGAGTTCGCCCAAAAGCGCCTCGGGCTGGACGGCGCTTTTGGCAAAGTGGACCGCGCCAAGTTGAACGTCCACGGCTCTTCACTTGCCGCAGGCCACCCGTTCGCCGCAACTGGGGCGCGCATCGTGGCCACGGCCGCAAAGTCGCTGGCTCAGCAGGGATCGGGCCGGGCTCTCATTTCGGTTTGCGCCGCGGGCGGTCTGGGCGTGGCAGCAATTTTGGAGGCAGCGTGAGCGATAAGTACGCCGAACTCGTAAATTCCGGCCTCGCCGGCAAACTCGCCAAAGCACTCGGTCTTCCCCGCCCTGCCCGCTTGCGCCGCTACTCTGCCGGCGATGATGCGGCGGCCGGTCCGGTGTTGATTTTGGACGGCGCCCACCCGGCTTCCGCAAAAGATGGCGACGCTTTGGCCGAGGTGCTCTTGGAGTGGGGCGTCGATGTGCGGCGTCACCTGGAGGGCGAAAAGTTTGCGGCCATCATTCCGGTATTTAGTGGCGCGCAGGAGCCGGAAGACTTGGCGGGCGCGGCGGTGGATACGGGGCAGGCGCTGCGCAGCCTGTTGCCTTCGGGGCGGGTGATTTCCATTTCCCGCCGCGGCGGATTGACACCACCGGAGGTGGCAACGCGCCGCGCCGTCACCGGGTTTACGCGCTCTGTTGCGAAAGAGATGCGCGCGGGATCAACCGCCAATGGAATTATTGTCACCGGTGAAGAGCGGGATGTTCCGATAGCGGCGCCATCGGTTATTGGTGCACTGCGCTTCTTGCTCTCCGGGCGATCGGCCTATGTTTCCGGCCAGTTCATCGAGGTTTCCTCGCAGGCCGGAAGGGTGCCGGAAAATTGGGAATTGCCGCTGGAGGGGAAGGTCGCAGTTGTCACCGGAGCTGCCCGGGGCATTGGCGCGGCGATTACGCGCGTGCTGGCCCGAGATGGTGCCACAGTGGTGACCGTTGATATGCCCGCCGCCGGCGACGCGCTCGCCCGGATTACGAATGAGGTGCGCGGCACCGCACTGCAATTAGACGTGACCGCAGCGGATGCGGGTAAGGCAATTTTGGACCACGCGCTAGCGCGACATGGCCGGCTGGACATCATGGTGCACAACGCCGGGATTACCCGCGACAAAATGCTGGCGAACATGGACGATGCGCGGTGGAAATCGGTAATTGGCGTCAACGTTTCAGCGCCCCTGGCGATCACCGAAGAACTGGTTGCGAGTGGAAAATTGGCAAAAGACGCGCGCATTATTGGGCTCTCTTCCACTAGTGGGATCGCCGGGAATCGCGGGCAAACAAACTACGCCGCCTCCAAGGCCGGCGTCATGGGCATGGTCGCAGCCCTCGGGGCGAAACTCCCAACAGGAACCACGGCTAATGCGGTGGCGCCCGGGTTTATTGAGACCGAGATGACTGCGCGCATGCCCACGGTCAGTCGCCAGGTCGCCCGGAGACTGAACTCACTGCAGCAGGGTGGGTTGCCGATCGATGTGGCGGAGACGATCGCGTTTTTGGCCGCTCCGCAGGCGGGCGGAATTACCGGCACCACGCTGCGCGTGTGTGGCCAAAACATGGTGGGCGCCTAACGCCATGGATTCCAGCGCAGCGGTCTATACCCACGGGCATCACCCCAGTGTTTTGGCCTCGCACCGAAATCGGACGATCGCCAATTCTGCGGCGTATGCGGAAAGTTATTTCGTGCCCGGCGCCCGTGTTTTGGATATCGGCTCCGGGCCGGGCACGATCACCGCGGAAATTGCCAGCCGCATAGCGCCCGGCGAGTTGGTTGCCGTGGAGATCAATACAACTGCTGCCCAGTTGACCGCGGCCGAATTAGCGCAGCGGCAGGTGACGAACGCGCGGGTGGTGGTGGGCGACGTCCATAATTTGGGGTTTGCAGCCGGCGCGTTTGATGTGGTGCACGCCCATCAGGTGTTGCAGCACGTAGCTAACCCGGTGACTGCGCTGCGAGAAATGGGGCGGGTGACGCGGGCGGGTGGCGTAGTTGCCGCGCGTGATAGCGATTACGGGCGGTTCGATTGGTACCCGCGACTGCCGGAACTGGATGAGTGGGCGCGCCTTTATCAGGAAGCCGCGCGCGCCAATGGTGGGGAGCCCAACGCCGGACGCCATCTCGAGCGGTGGGCACGTCAGGCCGGCTTTACGCGGGTTGAATGCTGGGCGAGCGCGTGGGAATACACGAGTGCGGAATCCCGAAATTGGTGGGGCGAGATGTGGGCGGCGCGGATTTTGGAATCAGATCTGGCCCGGCAATTACTGGCTGAAGGCCGGGCTACTGCAGCCGAATTAGCGCAGATAAGCGCGGCCTGGCAGCGCTGGGCGAGTGATCCGGGCGCCTGGTTTGTCGTGCAACACAATGAAATTTTGATCGCGGCGTAGCGAGACGGTTTCTTTTAGCACCGCGCGGTGAGACGGACTTTGAGACGGGAGAAAATGTAAATGGCACGCGAAGACGTTTTGTTATCCGAGATGCCCGCTTTGGGCGGCCTCTACGCGAAGGGAGCGCGCCATTCTGCGCAGCTGGTGCGCCAGCACCGCAAGGACGGCAGCGTGGGGGATTTACCGGATGTGGCTCACACCGTTGGGGGCGTGCATTTTGACCCGGCACAATTGACCGACTATCAGCATTTGCTGGGCGAGGCCGGCCGCGATGCGGCGCCGGCGGGGTTTGTGCATGTGGCGGCGTTTCCAGTGGCGACGTCGGTAATGGTGCGAGATGACTTTCCCCTGCCGCTGCTGGGAATGGTGCATATTGCCAACCGCATTGAGCAGTTCGCGCCAGTGTTCCTGGGCGAGAAGTTTGATGTCCAGGCGTGGGCGCAGGATCTGCGCGGGCACCGGCGCGGGGCCCTGGTCGATGTTGTGGCCGAGGTCCGGGTCGGTGGCGACGTAAGATGGCGCGGAATTTCTACTTATCTGGCGAAGGGAATCTCGGTTCCCTATGCCGATCAAAGTGGGGTTCGCAACGGTGAAGGTGAGCGCAATACGGACCTGCCGCCACAGGCGGGGCTGTGGCGCCTGCCCGCGACGCTGGGACGCGAATACGGCGCGGTCTCGGGGGATCGAAATCCAATCCACCTGTCGGCGCTGAGCGCGAAAGCACTCGGATTCCCGCGCGCCATCGCGCACGGAATGTACACCGCGGCGCGGGCACTTGCGGTAATCGGTCCCGCGCGCGGCGACGCGTTTATCTGGACAGTCGACTTTGCCAAACCCGTACTGCTGCCCGGCACCGTTGCGTTTGGGGTGGAGCGGGGGGCTGCTGGCGACGCAGAAGTATCGAAGGGCGGCGCGACGGCCTTTGATGCTGAAGCGGAGTGGCGTTACGCCGGGTGGAATCCGAAAAAGGGCGACTTGCACTTTACCGGCTCGGTCCGCCGGCGGGGCTAAATCAATTACCGATCTTGCGAGCCCTGAAAAGCCGACTAAGTTTTGGCTGCGGGTGCCATGTCATAAGCCCATTGTTGCGTAAAGCGCAACGAGTGTTGCAGAAAATGCAACGAAGCTAGTTAACGCGTTCGGCAAGCACTGAGGTAAAGAACTTCAAGCCGTCGGGTTTCGCCGGAAGTTTTGTATCAGGATCGGCAGGAGTAAAACCCGCTTCGATGGACTGCTCGGGGCTGGCAATGATGCCCAGCACATTCCCTGGCTCGTTCCGAACGGCTGCTATGGCGCTAGTCGAACCGATTGGATCGTTTACGAATCGGGCGACTATCTGATTTTCACTCTCGAGCCGCGTGATGGTTTGAGCGTCAGCGACGAACGCCCCCGCTTTCGTGCGCACGGGTAGCACGATTTCTTCGCCCGCTTGGAATGCGGAGGTAAAGGGAGTAGCAGTGTTTTCGAACCGCAAGCACGCATCAACACACTCGAACCGCGCGCTGGCGTTAGTAACTAGCGCCCCCGGCAGCAGGCCGGCTTCACATAAAATTTGGAATCCATTGTTGATCCCTAAAACTGGTAAACCACTCTCCGCAGCCGATGCAACGCGCGTCATGATCGGCGCATGGGCGGCAAGCGCACCGGGCCGCAAGTAATTACCGTGGGCGGCACCACCGGGCAGAACGACCGCGTCCACGCGGGCGAGATTTGCTTCGTTGTGCCAAAGCTCAATTGGTTCTGCCCCCGCTGCTGTTACGGCGGCAGCGGTCTCCCGGTCGTCACTCGTTCCGGGAAAGGTGATGACACCGATACGCATTACAGGGCCTCCACCTTCACAACGTCTTCGATGACGAAGTTGGCGAGTACTTCTTCGGCGACGCGGTGAATGAGTTCTAAGTCTCCTTCAGTCACCTCGCCATCGACTTCAAGTTCAAACCGCTTCCCCTGCCGCACTGAGCGGAAGCGGTCATAGCCCTTTTCCGCCAAGGCCGCGTCGATTGCTTTGCCCTGCGGGTCAAGGATTTCGGGTTTAGGCATGACTTCGACGACTACGCGTCCCATGCGAATTGCTCCAATGTTTTTTGTTGTGAACTAAATGAGCACTCGTAATCTTAGCCACTGGCCCGCGCCTAGAGGCTGGTCACCATGGCCATGAAGAAGCTACTAAAGACAATCACCATAAAGATCCAAAAGATCAAGAACGCGGCACCGATGATTGTTCCGGTGAGGGCAAAACCGCGGCCTGCGGGTTCCTTTTTCAGCGCTATGAGGCCAAAAATTAAAGCCGCCAGCGGGACCAAAAACGTGAAACCGAAGAAGACCGAGACAAGCCCTAAAACCAACGATGTGATGCTCAGTCCGCGCGCTGGAGCCGGCTGATAAACCGGCGGCGGCCCGTAAAAGGGCTGTTGGCCATAACCGGGGTAAGAATGCATCTGCTGCGGCGCCTGCGGCGGCTGCTGGGGAGGTGCCTGCTGGGGCGGTGGCTGATGATATTGGCTGCCCGGTTGCATGTACGGAGGCGGGTTTTGGCTCATGGACACAAACTACCGCGCCGACTTCGCGCCCGTGGCCAACAGCCAACCTAAATAGATGCCCCCAATAACCCCGGTGACAACGCCGACCGGCAAAGTCACATCTGGCCAGGCGTGCAGTGCGACTAAATCACTCACCAGTAAAAGCAGCGCTCCCACCAGCGCGGAGTTCAAAAGCGTAACGCCGGGAGCGCGGGCGATACGGCGCGCGATCTGCGGGGCAGCCAGCGCAATAAAAGCCACCGGCCCGGCCATCGAAACAGCCAGCGCACACAGTGCCACCGCCAGCGCAACTAAGCCGGCCACGGCCTGGGGAACGCGCACACCCAAACCGGTCGCGGCGCCGTCCCCCATTTCTAAGATCCGCAGCGTCCGGCTCGCTCCCAACAGCGGCACTAAAAGGACCCCGAAGCCGATTATGAGCGTGACGACATGCCCCCAGGAGCGGGCGGAGAGGCTGCCAATGAGCCACGACATTGCGCTTTGGGCAGTGGCCAGGTTGGCACGGGTTAGCAGCCACCAGGTGAGGGCGTTTAGCATCGCGCCGATCCCGATTCCCACAATGATGAGGCGGTAGCCCAGTGCGTTGCGGCGAAAAGCGAAAAACCACACGGCCAAGGCGGTGGCAATTCCGCCGGCCAGTGCCCAGCCGGTAAGTGTGACGCCCGTTGCTCCAGCCAGCGTAATTCCGGTGACGGCGCCCGCGGAAGAGCCCTGGGTGAAACCTATTAGTTCGGGCGAGCCCAGGGGATTGCGCACGATGGATTGGAAGATCGCGCCAGAGAGCCCGAATGCGGCGCCCACCCCAATTGCGGTAAGGGCGCGCGGGGCACGGACTTCATTAATTAGGAAAGATTCCGTGCCACCGCCAGCGCCAAATACCGTTGCCACCACCGCTGCGGGATTGATTTGGTAGTCGCCCAGCATCAGCGCGATGATCAGCACAATGAGCATAAGGACGGCGACAATTGCGGCCGTGCGCGCGCTGCGGCGGCGCGTTTTTGGGATCACAGGCGCACCGGTCCGCGGCGAGTAACTAGGGCGATTAGCACGGGGGCTCCCAGGAATGCCGTTACGACGCCCACCTGCAGCTCATTGGGGGAGACAAGAACTCGGCCCAGCACGTCAGCGCTCAGCAGTAATACTGGCGCAGCCAGCATCGACAGTGGCAAAACCCACCGATCATCGGGGCCCGTCAGCGATCGCACGGCATGGGGAACTGCCAGCCCCACGAAAGCGATTGGCCCCACCGCGGCGGTCGCTGCCCCGCACAGCAACGTGACCGCGATCGCAGCTATAGCCCGGACCGCGGTGGGGTTTAAGCCCAAGCCGCGGCTGACGTCGTCCCCAAGCGCCATGATGTTCAGCGGCCAGGCGAGCGCGAGCGCTAGGAGGCCGCCACCGATTATGAACGGCAGAATTTGGGCCAGGACTCCGGCGTCGCGGCCGGTGAGGCTGCCCAGGACCCAAAAGCGGTAGTGGTCCAGCGCGTCGGGGCTAATTAGGGTCGCTGCCCAAACAACGGCCATTAAAACTGCGGAGATGGCGGCTCCGGCCAGAACCAGTTTGACGGGGGTGTTGGCTGCCGAGCCGCGCGAACCAAGGGCGTAAACGGCGCCAGCCGCAAGACCGGCACCTAGGAGTGCGAACCAGATGTAATTGCCGGGCTGGCTGATGCCGAAGACAGAAATTCCGACGACGATGGCAGCGGCGGCCCCGGAGTTAACGCCTAATAAGCCCGGTTCAGCCAGCGGATTGCGGGTGAGAGATTGCATGAGCGCGCCAGCCAGACCCAGCGCAGCGCCGGCGGCAAGGCCCAGCCAGGTGCGCGGCAAGCGCAGATCAAAAATGATTGCCGATTCAGTGGAGGTTTCGGCACTGAAGATTGCGTGCCACGCGGTGGAAAGCGGAATGAATTTCGCGCCCACTAGGACGCTGGCGGCCGTGATGAGCACCAGCGCTGCGATGAGGCCCACAGTAAGGACGAGGCGGCGCGACACAGTCGTCATGTTCTCACGCGGGAGGCATTTTGTGGCGGTGGGCGCGGAGGGCTTACGGCCGGCGGGCGCGCTGGCGGTTAGGAGTTGTCGCTATCGGAGTTGTCGGTGCCGTGTGCTGCGTTAACGGCCTCGACTAGGGGCGGGACGAAAGCCTCCAAACTCCACGGAATGCTCAGCGCCGTCGAAGTGGACACCGCCATAGACAGCTGACGATCCAGCAGCGGCACATAGGCACCGTTCTTGACCGCGGGCAGATCCTGGAAGAGTTCGGAATCTTCGAGCTGGGCCTGCTCCTCTTCGGAGTTAAACCAGGTGACAATAACGTCCGCGTCATCGAGCATGTCGATGTTTTCCAGTGAAATTTCGGCGTAGAACTTCCCCTCGGCCGTGTCCAGGTCGCTCACGGACGGCGCGGGGAACATTCCCAAATCAATGAGCAGGTCAACGCGCGGGTCGCCAGCTAAATAGATTCCAACGGTGCCGTCATCTTGGGAATAAATGAAGGCGAAAGTGGTGCCTGGTAACTCGGCATGCTCGGCGCCGGTGGTGTAGATGAGCTCCTGTGTTTCCGCGATCAATTCTTCAGCTTCCTCGGCCTTGCCCAGCGCCCGGCCGTTGATCAAAGTCTGGTCTTGCCAGGACACCAGCCACGGCGTTTCGGGGTAGGCAACGGTCGGAGCCAACTTGCTGAGTTGATCGTATTCTTCTTGCGTGATCCCAGAGTAGGTCGCCAAGATCAGATCCGGGTTCAGCCCAGCTAGTTCTTCAAGGTTGACTTCGGGCGCGTCGGCATAAACCGAAACATCGGCATCGCTCCCAACGGGCCCGATGGTGTTTCCGTTTCGGGTAATCGCTTCATCAGTCCAGGGCAGGAGGCCATTATCGTCGCCGGCCCACGCGTCTTCGGCGATTCCAACGGGCGTAGTGCCCAGCGCAAGAACCGTGTCCTGGGATGCCCAGCCAAGCGTGACCACGCGGTGGGGTTCAGCCGGGATTTCGGTGGATCCTAAGGCGTGGTCAATCGTGACGGGAAAGGCTCCCCCGCTCTGTGTTGCCGGCGGTGTGGTTTCACGACATTCGCCCTCGGCGGCCGCTTGTGAACAAGCCGTGGCCAACAGCGGGACCAGGGCAGCTGCGGCAACAGCGCGCAGCGCGCGCGAAGCGGTCTTACGTCCAAGAAATGGCACGGATTACTCCAGTTTCTAATGAGCCTGGCGGCTTCAAATAAGTCGGGCGACTTCTGATGAGCCGGGCGACATCACCCAAAGATCGGGATGCGGCTTGGCACGCGGGTGCCTCACACAACTTCGGCGCGACCACGGCGCCAATAGCCCATAAAAGATACCTGGTGGCGATCGATTCCCAAATCGCGCACTAAGAACCTGCGGAGGGTTTTAATCACCTGGGCTTCTCCAGCAAGCCAAGCATAAAAGTCCGGCGGGACGGTGCCGGCGTCAGGGGCCGACGAAGAGGTCTCCCACAGCAAGTCAGAGTCGACATCCACATCTTCCAAATCGCGGCCCTGTTTTGTGGCTGTGCCATTCACGAGTTCTGGCGCAAGTTTGGTGACGACTTTGATGAGGTGATCACCGTGTTCGGATTCATCGCGCGGCAACCAGGTGACGCCGGCACCTGCGGGAGGGACGACGTCCAAAATGTCATCGGCAGAGGGGATCTCAATTACGGCGGAGAGTTCCTGATCGGGGCCGAGTGTGAGGCCCTCGAGGATCGCGCAAATCGCCGGGGCGGCGGTTTCATCGCCAACTAGGAGCATGCGGCGGGCGTCCGGATTGGGGCGCCAGGCGATGCCGCCGGTATCGCCGGGATGGTGCCGGTTCGGGCCGATGATTACGACCGAATCCCCGGGTTGAGCGGTGGCGGCCCAGGTGGTGGCGGGGCCGGCATCGGGATGAATGGCGAAGTCGACGTCAATTTCGTTTGCGTCCGGGCGGGAGGCGCGGACGGTATAGGTGCGCATGGGATTGCGCTCTTCCTCGGGCAGGGAGCGCCAAAACTGGTACCAACTGTCGTCGACGAAGTGCGGGAAGGAGGCTACTCCGCCATCAGCCATGGGGAAGATTATCTTGATGCGCTGGTCATGGCCGCCGGGGGCAAAATCGGCAAAATCATCACCAGTGAAAGTGACGCGCAAAAATGTTGGGCTGATTTGCGCGGTGTTTACAACGGTTGCCGGAAAGCCCCGATAGGCCGGGGCGGTGCGGACGCCGACGTTTGCGGGCGTGGCAACTGACATGAGACCTCTAACAAAAAGTGTGGTTCACCGAAACGTGTTGCTGGTTTTGCCTGCGGCTCGTTGCAGCCGCGCAGTCAATTTCCATGGCGTCCGGTGTCGGGCACCTGACCAAGTATGGCATGCCTAACCTTAGTTGGAAAGGTTTTGCTACACGACTGTTGTGTAATGGGGACGGGGTGGTGGTTGAGCGCCGCGGGGGCGTGTGGTGGTTGCTTGCGCCGGGGATCTGCGAGCCTGGCGTGAAAAAGCGCGGCACGCCTGGTGACGCACCGCGCTTTCCTAATACCTAACTGCTAGTCGTTGCGATGGCTGTGTTCGCCACCTTCAACTTTCGCTTCGCGGGGCTGAGCTTCAGCACCCTTGCGGCCAGCATCATGCGGATCAGCAGCATTCTGACTGCCGAAGGAGCCAGTGCTTGCCTGGCCACCCTTACTGGCCTGTTGTTCCGTGTCACTACGATTTCCGAACTGGCCGGGATTATTCTTGTCAGCCATTTTGTCCTCCTAGCGTCGTACGGAGTCCCCGGATTTCCGGGATAACGTCTTCGACGCTAAGACCGCTCTGGGGGCCATGCAACTGGGAGGCGCTTCTCATTTTTTCAAGTGGCGAAGCAGTGATTCGCACTTATTATGCGCGCGAGGTAACTGGTGATTTTCGTTGGTGTTTTCCGGAAAATTTGAAGTGGTTCTCTTCTTGGCAGAAGTGAGTTTGGCGGGGTTCTGACGGAACCCCCTAGATTTTCCGTTGATAATCGCGGCTTTAAGGCACTCCAGTCACTGAAGCGCACTGGGTTTAGTTCCGGTGTTTTTTGAGAGGATTGGAACTAT
>JAJYRW010000229.1 GCA_021793895.1 Actinomycetes bacterium | reverse complement strand
ACCACGTCAAAGTTTTCTTCCCCGATCCGCAAACTGGCGAGTATCACGCCCCTTATATGACGGAAGAGGGTATGCAGCGGCCCGATCGCGAGAAAATGATTTCGCGCGATTACACGCCGCTGCCACGCGAAGACGGACAACTTGATCTGGACTTCTTACTGCATGGAGATGATGGCCCCGCCTCTTACTGGGCCGCGCGCGCCCAGGTCGGCGACCGCCTCGTGGTGGCCGGCCCGCGCGGTTCACGCATCCCACCCCAGGGGGCCAATTGGTACATCCTTATTGGTGATGAGACGGCGCTGCCAGCGATCAGCCGCTGGTTAGAACACATCGGTCCCGACGGAAACGTCACCATATTCGTCGAAGCCGACGGCGCAGAAGATGAAACATATCCAATCCCCTACGGCTACGACGTGACCTGGCTCCACCGCAACGGCGCTGCCGCGGGCACCACCGACCTGTTAGATAAGGCAGTGCGCGCCATTCAGATCCCCACCAATGAGCCGGGGCTGGTATGGGGAGCGGGCGAGGCCGGTGGACTAAAACCAATTCGCCGCTATGTCCGGCGCGAGTTGGGTCTGGATCGGACTTGGCAACAGTTCCAGGGCTACTGGAAACTGGGAACAGCCGAACATGACCACCACGCGCCGGTGGATCCGGAAGACCCGGAAGACTAACCACATATGACTCGAATCGTGGCCGGGCACGCGCGAGGCCGCCGACTGGCGGTGCCCCCGCGCGGCACCCGGCCCACCTCGGACCGAGCCCGCGAAGCACTATTTTCAATGCTCGAACACTCCGGAGTCGTTGTTGATTGCGCCGTTTTAGACCTATTTGCCGGTTCCGGCGCGCTCGGCCTTGAGGCCGCCAGTCGCGGGGCGCGGCGCGTTGTGCTCGTGGATATGGCCCGCAGTGCCATCCCAGTCTTACGCAAGAACCGCGCCCAGGTGAGCCGGGAGCCGGCGGTGATTGACGTCGTCCATAATCGCGCCGAAAAGTACCTGAATCCAGCCGGTGAGGCGGCGCAGGCCGGCGAAAGATTTGACCTAGTGCTAATTGATCCGCCCTATGACTACCCGGATGCGCAGCTCACCGCCTTACTGGCGAACCTGACGCGGGGCTGGTTGATGCCAGAGGCGGTAGTGGTGGTGGAACGGGGCGGGAAATCACCGCAGCCGGCGTGGCCTGCAGGTTGGCAGGCGCGAAAACCGCGGCGATACGGTGAAGCGAAATTGTGGATTGCCGATGCGCCATAGGTTAGTTTGAGCATATGCGCACCGTTGTATGCCCCGGATCATTCGACCCCTTCACATTCGGGCACTTAGATGTGGTGCGTCGAGCCCGTGATTTAAGCGATCGAGTCATCGTGGCCGTGGCTCAAAACGCTGCTAAAAGAACACTGTTTTCGGTTGAAGAGCGCGTCGAATTTGCCCAGGCCACAATTGCCAACGCGCAGTTGACGAGCGTGGAAGTCCAACAAGCCCCGGGCTTGCTAGCCGAATTTTGCGAATCGGTGGGTGCCGAGCACATCGTGAAGGGCCTGCGTAATGGCGCCGATCTGGACAGCGAACTGCCCATGGCCCTTATGAACCGGGCGCTATCGGGAGTTGAGACGCTGTTTGTGCTGGGAGATCCGCAACTGTCACACGTGGCGTCATCCCTGGTGAAGGACGTGGCGCGGCACGGGGGCGAAATTCATGGGATGGTTGACCCCGTGATTGCCAAAGAACTCCAGCGCGCTTTGGAAAGTGAGGACAAGTGACTAACGCGAACGCTGCCCCATCCGAACCCGTGCGTGATGCCCAGCCGGCGCGCGGTGATCAGCCCGCAGGCGATGCGCAGCGGGCGCGCGGTGAACACCGGGCCGAGTTGATTGCCCTGCTTGGGGAAATCGCCGAAATGGTCACCAACGCGCGGGCCATGCCGATGTCCTCATCGGTTTTAGTAAACCGCGAAGACATTTCGAACTTAGTTGAGCGCGCCCAAGAGGCCCTGCCCGGTGAGCTGGCCACTGCCGATGCGATTTTGGCGGACGCGGATTCGGTTCTGCGCCGTGCACATGAAGAAAAGGCTGAAATTTTACAGGCTGCCCAAAAGCAGGCAGCCGAAATGGTTTCACGCGAAAAGGTCGTACTTAAAGCGCAGGAAGAAGCCAAGCAAATCATTTCTAACGCCAAAGCGGAGGCGCGCAAAATAGCGCAATCCACCGATGACTGGTGTGATCGCCGGCTGGCTGAGGTTGAGATCGACGTAGAGGCACTGGGGAAGCAAATCCAGGCCGGTCGCGCCCGCCTAGCGGAGCGAATGGGCCAGGTCCCGCCGGGAACGGCTGAACATTTGGGTCAAAGTGGCTCCATCGAGTAAACTTACACGCTGGCCCACTAAGTATTAGACTTATTAGGTGGGAAACTAGGCTTACTTGCCAGAAAAATCTCTCCTCATCTTCATTGGAGTTTGCTGTGACTGAAACGCGCTCGGAGCTCGTGCTAGACACGAGCGACCTGGGCCGTGGAGCGGGCGCTATGCGCAAACTGCAAAAAACCGTACCCGCCCCCGTGGACCTAAAGGTTCCGCTTATTGGGGTACCCGAGGGCGATCCTCTTAACCTCGACATTCGCCTGGAAACCGTTGAAGACGGCGTCCTTGCGACTGTGGAGGTAACGGGGGAAACCAAGGGGGAGTGCGGGCGCTGTTTAGATGCATTTACGCAGCCGCTAAATGTGACATTTCATGAACTTTATATTTACCCCGAGGCAGCGGCGGAAGTCGATGCCGAGGACGAATCCGCAGATGTGCAATACGAAATCGAAGACGACTTACTCGATTTAGAACCCGCACTGCGAGACGCAATTGGTCTTTCGCTACCGTTTCAACCGGTGTGTTCGGCCGATTGCCCGGGCTTGTGCTCCGTATGTGGGGTGCATTTGGTGGATGATCCTGATCACTACCATGAAGACATCGACCCGCGTTGGTCGGCGTTAGAAGCGTTGTTACACGAAAAGAAAGAAGAGGGCTGATCGTGGCTGTTCCGAAGAGGAAGATGTCGCGCAGCAATACGCGTACCCGGCGTTCACAGTGGAAGGCTTCTGCCGTAGCCACTGTTGAGTGCTCACGTTGCAAGTCCCCGCGCCGGCCGCATCAGGCCTGCCCGTCCTGTGGGGCTTATAACAACCGGTCCTACGTTGAGGCGCTGCGCACCGAGCACGAAGATAACTAGTGGCGGGTCTCTGATGGAGACCGCTGCAGTTGCGACCAAACTTTGCAAGGAGCTTGGGGTTGATATTGACCCCGAGCTCCTTGTGCTGTCTTTAACGCACCGCTCCTTTGCCTATGAGGCCGGCGGCATTCCGACTAATGAACGGCTGGAATTCTTAGGGGACTCTGTCGTTGGCGTGATAGTCACCGAAGAGCTTTATCGTCGGCACGAGACTTCGCCGGAGGGGCAGTTGGCGCGCATGCGCGCGGCGCTGGTTTCGCAAATGGGCCTGGCGAAGTTAGCGCGCAAAATTGGGGTGGGCGAGTACATTCTGCTCGGCAAAGGCGAGCGCCGCGATGGGGGAGCGGAGAAGGATTCGATCCTTTCCGACACGTTTGAAGCGCTAATTGGTGCCGCGTACTTGTGCAACGATTTTGAAACTGTGCGTAAAGCATTACTGGCGTTGATGCAAGATGAGCTCAACAACAGATCGG
>JAJYRW010000228.1 GCA_021793895.1 Actinomycetes bacterium | reverse complement strand
TTCAGTGAACCGGGCGGGATGGCGCTTCTTCCCGAGGTGCTTGCGACCGAGGTAGGTTATGACCTGGTGGTTGCCGACACGGTCAATCATGCCCTGCGCGGTGTGCGCCTGAGCGATGGAACGGTGACCACCGTTGCTGGCACCGGTGAACAACTCATGATGAATGACGAGTTGGGCGAAAAGCTATCTTCCCCCTGGGACGTCGTGTGGGCCGAGGCGATCGACCAGATTGTGATCGCGATGGCCGGCGTGCACCAGCTGTGGAGTTTTGATCCACGCACCCGCGCCGTTGCGCCACTGGCCGGAACCATGGCTGAGGGGTTGCACGATGGGCCGTTGGCCGAGTCCTGGTTCGCGCAACCTTCGGGCCTTGTCGCCGATCATCAGGGGCGGATCTGGGTGGCGGACTCGGAGACTTCGGCGCTGCGCGTCGTCGAATTTGATGCGAATTCCGAGTCGGGCGGGGTTGTGAAATCCGCCATCGGTGAGGGGCTATTCGACTTTGGTTTCCGCGATGGTGACGCGACCGAGGCGCGAATGCAACACCCGCTGGGCGTGAGCGTGCTGCCCGACGATTCGATTGTGATTGCAGACACCTATAACGGGGCCGTGCGCCGCTATGATCCGGGCGCCCACCGGGTCACAACGCTGGCCGAGGGGCTAGCAGAGCCGAGCGACCTCGTGGTCGTCCCCGGCGCCGGCGATGCTCCGGATCAGTTGTTAGTGGTCGAGTCCGCAGCGCACCGTGTCGTGCGGATCCAGATTCCGGAAGAGGCCCGCGAAGTAGATGGCGGGGTCCATCGCACCCAGCGTCCCCCTACCGATATTGCGCCAGGCAAGCTGCTGCTGGATGTGCCCTTCACGCCGGCAACGGGGCAAAAACTGGACGACCGATTCGGGCCGTCCACGCTGCTGCGCGTTTCGGCCACGCCGCCCGAACTCTTAGTTTCCGGGGCGGGCGACGGCGAAGATCTGCAGCGTGAACTAGTAATTGCCGGCCCCGAATCGGGCATTACCGAGGGAGTTTTGCACGTAACCGCGCATGCGGCCTCTTGCGATGATGACCCGGCGGTCGAGTTCCCGGCCTGCCACATGAATCAGCAGGACTGGGGCGTGCCGATTCGAATTGTCGACGGAGCTGCTGCTGATTTACGTCTGCCGCTGCACGGATAGGGCGCACGCCGCCAGATTTACCCGGTTTCCTTGGGCGGCGCCATGTCCTAGTTCAGACGGAATGATGACAAATTGACTCGATTTCAGCTAGAAAAGTCGTCATTTTGCTGAAAACGACGCTTAAACGTTCTATCCCGTCAGAAGTAGGACATTCGAGGTCAGTGCCGGACCGGCAAAATGACCAGTTGCCCGCTGACGGGGTGGGGAAAGACCTCCACCTCGTACTGGTAAACGCGCGAAAGTAGTTCAGAACTCAGCACCGCGTCGGGCGACCCGAATGCGGCAACTTCGCCCGCCTCGAGAACCATCACGCGATCAGCATAGGCCGCGGCAAGCCCAATATCGTGCAGCACGACCATGACGGAACCACCCGTAACGTGGGCGTGATTGCGAGCCGTGCGCAGGACGAGCTCTTGGTGCCGCAGGTCAAGCGCCGCGGTCGGCTCATCCAAAAGCAGCGTCTGGGTGCGCTGCGCCAAAATTCGGGCGAGCGCCACGCGGGCCCGCTCCCCGCCCGAAAGCTGGGAGAAGCGCCGGCCCACCAGGTGTTCTACCTCGGTGGCGGAAATCGCATTGGCCACCGCGTCATCGTCTTCCAACTGTTGCGGCAACCCGGCCCAGGGGGCGCGGCCCATGGCCACGACCTCTTCGACCCGGAATGGGAAACTGAGCGTCACCTGCTGCAAAAGCACCGCGCGCTTGCGCGCTACCTCGTCCGCGGCCCACGAACCCAAATCGGTTCCATCCAGGAGCACCTGGCCGGAAGAGGGTCGCAAATCTCCTGCCAGCGCGCCCAGCAGACTTGACTTGCCTGCGCCGTTTGGCCCGACAATCGCGACCACCTCACCGGGGACGAGGTCCAAATCCACCTCGCGCAGGACGGGTCGCCCGCCGCGTTCCAGATGTAGGTCGCGGGTACTGAACGTGGCCTCGCTCATGCCCAGCCTCCCTGGCGGGCGCGAGTGCGGCGCAGCAGGTAGAAGAAGAATGGCCCGCCCACAAGGGATGTCAGCATGCCCAGCGGTAAGTCGGCATTCTCAACTAGCGTGCGCGCCACGAGGTCAGCCAGCACCAAAACCAGCGCGCCGCCCACCGCCGAGGCGGGTAATAAAATCCGGTGGCCGGGGCCCGCGATCATGCGGACCAGGTGCGGCACGACCAGACCGACGAACGCAATGATGCCGGTAAAAGCAACCCCCGAAGCGGTCATTATCGCCACCAGCACGACGGCGATAATGCGCAACTGCTCAACGTTTACACCCAGGTGCCGCGCGGCCCGCTCTCCGAGCGAGAGCAAGTCAATTTTACGCGCGATCACAATTGAGGCGCCAATACCGGCCAGGGCCAGGGGCGCGACGATCGCAACCTGATGCCAGGTCGCACCGTTGAGCGATCCGAGCTGCCAAAACACGATCTGTTCGCGGGCCGCGGTCGAGGCCATAAAGGTCAGCAACGCCAATAAAGCGCTAGCGACCGCGTTGACCGCAACCCCCGTTAACACCAACGTGACGACCTCGGTTCGTCCCCCCGAGCGCGACAGTGCATAAACCAAAAACGTGGTTGCCAACCCGGCCAAAAAGGCGGCAGCGGCGACCGTCCATCCCGAAATGAGGGCGCCACCAACGACGATGGCAGTGGCCGCCCCGACAGCAGAACCCGCTGAAACACCGATAATGCTCGGCTCCGCCAGGGGGTTGCCGAACACTCCCTGCATCAACCCTCCGGCAGTTGCCAACGCCGCGCCCACGAGCAAGGCGAGCACCACGCGGGGGAAACGCACGATCCACAGCGTCGATTCACCCTGCGGGTGGGAGGGCATGGCCCCGATATCGATGCCGATGCGATTGAGAACCGAGCCGAGGACTTCGAGAGGCGGGATATGAACCTGTCCGATCCCGGCCGCGACAACTCCGGCGACCAGCGCCCCAATTGACAAAAATATGATCAGCAAAATCCCGCGCCGGTGCGGGTGGGAACGCGGTGCGCGGGAATCTTTGGGGGAGGCCGCTACCGCGGGCTCACTTTTAGGCCGGGACATTAGTGATGATCGTAGAGGGCCTCAGCAAGCGCGCGTACAGTCTGTCCACTGCGAGCACCAAATGTCAGTAATTCGGTATCGGCCATATCGATAATTCGACGCCCCGCCGCAGCGGGTGTTTGGGCGATTCCGGGCATTTGCAGCATCTGCTCAATGCCACCGACCGACTCCAGGCCGTCAGACATGACCAAAATGACGTCGGGGCTGGCAGAGATCATGGCCTCAGAAGTCATTTGCGTAAAGGGGCGCTCCAACCCAATTTCGGTACCGACGTCAATCCCGCCCACTGCGGAAATCAAGTCGTCGGCGCCTGAACCGGGCCCCCCTAGCAGGTAGACGCCAGCCGCCCCGCGCATGTATAAAAACGCGATCCGCGGGGGGTTTGCAACGTGCGTCGACAGTTCCAAGGCGGCATCGAGTTCCTGCTCGGTGCGCTCGACGAGTTGCGTCCCGGCGTCGGGAATTCCCAGGGTGGTGGCGACGTCC